>JAJKIP010000297.1 GCA_021154405.1 Segetibacter sp.
ACCGGATCATCAGGATTACCAGGCAGGCGAAATAAAGAAGCCAGCTCACTATTCTTATGCAGAAAATCTTTGAAAAGTTTTGTTTTGCTCAGGAGTTCAATTGCCTTTTTCTCAGCCTTTTTATGGTCTTTGAAAACTTCTTTGTATTCATTCAACTGCTGACTGTAATAATAAGCCTGTTTGTTCAGGTGCTTTAATTCTTTGGCAAAACCCAATTGACCTAATTGGTCCTTCAGGTATTGACGTCTTTCTTTCAGGAACTTCTTTATCTCTTCGGCTTTCTGAAAGCGGGATTGTAATCCATTTACTTTCCCAACGGCATCCTGCAGTTTCTCTTTGGTATCTTTGGCTTTGGAAAGCCATTCTGGATTTTGCTGAAGGAATTTGAAAGAGGTCAAAATTGTATCCAATGAGGCATTATACCCTTTTGATAATACTCCTTTATTAAGCTTTTCCTCAAGGGATTTGTACTTATCAGCTGCATTATTGAAAACAGACGCAGCTTTGGAAGAATCAATTTTTGAAAGTTTCCTTTTAATTTTTTCTTCCTGCTTTTGAAATTGTTCTAATGCCTTTTGAGATTTTCTGTCGAGTTTTTCATCCAGTTTATCAGCCCGACCTGCAACTGATTCCAGATATTTATTTGAAACAGGTTGAATAGAGGAAAGCGAATCCTGTGAGTAGGAATGAAAGAAAAAGAATAGAAGCGGTGCTATTAGGCAGCGGTGTCGAAACTTCATCGGAGCTGGTTAAGGCTCTTCAAATTTGCAGTAATTTTTAATACAACAATCAAGATGTTGAAAAAAACAATATGAATTTTTCATGAATAAGAGTTTCTCCCTATCGACTGATCATTCAGTCCGAAGACTCTTCATCGGATTAATTATCGCCACTTTGATCGCCTGGAAACTTACGGTTAACAATGTGATCAGTAACGCAACAATTGAAGCAACAGCAAATATCCACCACGACATTTCTGTATGGTAAGTATAATTCTGCAACCAGTTATGCATGAAATAATATGCCAGCGGTATAGCGATGGTCAATGAAATTATCACCAATACAACAAATTCCTTTGAAAGTAATTGCCATATAGTTATCACCGATGCACCCAATACCTTGCGTATTCCAATTTCTTTGGTACGGCGCTCAGCCGTAAAGGATGCCATTCCAAAAAGTCCAAGGCAACTGATAAAGATGGCTAAACCAGCAAAGAAACCTGCCAGCTTTCCAACCCTTTCTTCTGCCGCAAATTTTTTACCGTACTGCTCATCGGCAAATTTGTACTCAAAAGGTTGTGCAGGATTGATTTTTTTGAAAATAGATTGGATATGGTTCAACGCAGTTCCCACTGACATAGCCGGGTTGATCCTCATTATCACATAATTCTGGGATGTTTCATATAGATCATAAACAGTTGGCTTTACTTCTTCGTAAGGGTTTTGCACGATCAGGTCTTTTACAACTCCAATAACATGGTAAGATTCATCAAACCATTTAATGGTTTCACCTACAGGTTCTTTCAGGCCCATAAATTTTACCGCTGCTTCGTTGATGATTAAACCCATTGAATCTGTAGGGAAGTCCCTGGAGAAATCCCGGCCCTGTAATATTTCCCAGTTCACCGTTTTTCCATAGTCGTGGGAAACATCGGTACGCAAAAAGTCAACAGACAGACTGGGATCCTTTCCTTTCCATTCAAAACCGCTGCTGCTGTTCCAGGATTCAGTGACTGGATTGCCGGTTTCTGCTATGGAAGTGATGACATTTTGTTTGGTAAGCTCGTTCTTTACTGTATTGAATTGTTTGTGGATATTATTTGTAACCGTAGGGATCATTACAAGTCCATTATTGTTATACCCAATAGGTCTGTTCTTAACAAATTGCACCTGGCGAAAAACGATCATTGTGCCGATGATCATGATCACCGAAACCGAGAATTGCAATACAACAAGCGTCTTGCGAGGAACGGACGAAAAGCTGCCCGACTTTAGTGTTCCTTTAATGATACTTACCGGGCGAAAGGAGGAGAAATAGAGTGCAGGATAGCTTCCTGCGATCAAACCGATGATAAATGTAAAGATCAGGCCTATTAACCAGAATAAAGGATTGTCAAAAGGAATAGTCATTTTCTTGCTGGCTACCTGATTGAAAAAAGGCAACATCAATTCAACAAATACTAATGCCAGTACAAAAGAGAAAGCAACCACGAGTATTGATTCACTGAAAAACTGGAAGATCAATTGCCCTCTGCCAGAACCAATTGTTTTACGGATACCTACTTCACGTGCACGTTTCTCGGATCTAGCCGTGCTCAAATTCATAAAATTAATGCAGGCCAGTAACAAAACAAACATCCCAATGATGCCGAATAGCCATATATATTTAATGGCGCCTCCTGTATTTACACCATTTTTGAATTCAGATTGCAGGTGCCATTTGCTCATGGGGTTAAGAAAAAGCATGGGCTTTTTCAACGCCAGCTGAGCGTTTACGTTCTTTAGTTTTTCATCTTTGATTTTTGCAGACGCAGTCACCACATCAACATTGTCTGCCAGTCTGGTATAAACGAAAAAGGCATTGGGTCTCCAGGGGTCTTCGGCAGTTCTTATCCAGTTTGTTTTTGCAAAGAAAAGATCCCATGTTGCTATAAAAGAAGTTTCATAGAAGGTAGAGTTTTGTGGTAGATCCTCAAACACCCCTGCTACTTTCACATCCTGGTTGTTATTAATTTTCATTATCTGGTTGATAGGATCTCTGGTTCCAAAAAATGTTTTGGCTGCAGATTCAGACAATAAAATAGATGATTGGTCCTTCAGGGCATCGGAGCTTCCCTGTAGTATTTTTAATGAAAACAGGTCAATGAAACCCGGTTCTGCATAAAGGCCTTTTTTGGTAAATGTCTTTTCATTTTGAGAGAGTATGAATTCATTCACACCTGTAGCTAAAACTACGGAAGCAAAATCACTAGCATAATTTTTCCTTAGTTCTGCAGCCAGCGGGTAAGGAACAACCCCAGCGGTCTGAATCTGTCCATTGTTGGTGACATGCTGCATTACCTGAGCAATGCGATCATAATTCTTGTGATATTTATCGAAAGAAAGTTCGTCCCATATCCAAAGACCGATCAGGATACTAACTCCGATGCCAATAGCCAGTCCACCCATGTTAATAATAGAGGAGAACTTGTTCCTGGCAATATAACGCCAGGACGTCTTAAAATAATTTCCGAACATGGGCTAAGCTTTTGGCAGTAAAAGAATTCTGGAACCTGAAGATATCCAAGTAAATGCCAAATGCTAAGACTTTATCAATCAATTATGTAGGATATAAAAATCAGGCTAAACGTTCGATTTTGATACAGCGTGTGTTCGTAATCATATATTTGAGAATAGAGGCTATTTAGGACTAGTCATTTAAAACTTGAATGATTGCCGGTTATGAAAATCGTTTACGCTATGTTTGGTGTTGCGCGTCTAAGCAGTCTTCTGATTTTTGGAACCTTTTTGATTGTATTTGAATTTTCTTTGCAAAATATGGATAGCCCCAAACGAGACTGGGAGCAAAAAAAATGGGTTCACTTCTATGAACCCAAATTCTTATTAGATTGCACCTGGTATTAAGAACCATAAGTAATAAATACTTTATCCTTAGTCTATCAAGTTATTCTTCACTGCAAAAAATACCAGCCCTGCTGTATTCTTACTGCCAAATCTCTCCATTAACCTGTCTTTAATAGCTTCTACGGTTCTCGGACTAATCTCCATTTTCTGTGCTATTTCCTGAGCAGTGAATTCCATGCAAATAAACCTCAGCACATCTCTTTCCTTATCGCTAAGCGTTATTTCATTATTTAGAGAAGGAACTACTTTTTGCCGGGAATGTGATTTTTTGAGAAGTATTCGATTAACAAAGTTGTTGAGGTAATAACCTTTTTCAAAAACCTCCATGATGGCTCTGCGGATTTCCTGTGGTTCTGCATTTTTAAGCATATAGCCATTGGCACCATTTTCCATCAGGTGGTAAACAAATCTTTCATCTTCATACATACTAAGCACAAGTACTTTGATGTTAGGATATTGTTTACTGATCACTTTAGTAGTTTCAATTCCATCTTTCCCAGGCATACGAAGGTCCATCAGTACCACATCTGGCTCTGAGGCAGCAATTCCATTAAGGAGATCGTCACCATTCTCTGCTTCCTGTACAAACTTGATGTTTGTAAATGGCCGTAGAGAAAGGATCACTCCTTTCCGGAAAATCTTGTGGTCATCAGCAATTGCGACTTTAATCATAATTTCGAAAAATAAAATTACAAATTCTTACTGGTACGGTTCGTCTTTTGGTAGTTCGATGGTGACTTTGTAATACGTTTGCGATATATCTTTCTCGAAATAAATATTTCCGTGTACTACACGCAGACGGCTACTGATGTTCTTCAGGCCCAAACCTATATTGCTCTTATTCAGCTTTTCAAAATCTGTTTGTACAATACCTCGCCCATCATGATGGACACGCACATAGAATTTATCCCCATGCACGTTTTGGGTCAAATGTATAAAGCTGGCGTTACTATGCTTCAATATATTATTCACAAGCTCTTGCACAATCCGAAACACGATCAATTCTTTTTCTGTTTTCAACCTCTCCTTATAGTCATGAAAGCGACTGCTGGCATTCATAGTACCAGAACCACTGATCTTCTGGAAAAGGTCATTTACAGCAGATTCAAGACCAAAATTCTTTAGGGTAGGCGGCATCAGGCTATGGCTGATATTACGCACAAGTTGGATTGTATCATCAATAATCTGGCGAGCCTGAAAGATTGATTGTAACTGAGTGGCTTTATCCTGGTTGACCAGGTTTTCATTCAAATACAATCTGGCGGTAGCCAGCAATGGACCAGCATCATCATGAAGATCAGCTGCCAGGCGTTGGCGTTCTTCCTCCTGGAGTTTAATAGAAGCGTTGAGTAATATCTTCTGTTGCTCTTCTTCCATTTTCTGCAGGGTGCGCTGATATCGTGATACTTTACGTTGGTGGAATATTATGAATAATACAAGCCCAACGGTAAGCACGAGCATTCCCATAGTGCCTATAAAAAGCACAGTGGAAACTCCTGATTGGTTGGTGGCTTGCAAGAAAAACATAGTGGGTTAGGATAAGGTTTTTATAAAGTAAAATCCATGTCTAGATGGGGGATTGATTTTTTTTGAGGTTGTTGGTGATTAGTATTATTTCTAAGTATAAATAAGGCATATAAGAAAAAAATATTTTTAACAATATCTCCTATGTAAGTTAGGAACCAATATTTTAGAACGGTTTTTTTATTCATGTAATCAGCCAAAATATTAAAGAAAAAAGATCCGCCAAGGTATATTAGTATTCCAAAAAAGATCCAAAAGGTGGGTTTTTTATAGACATAGTCTTGGTTAGAAGACTTGAATTGCTCATAAAAATAAAAAATGATATAAGAAAACAACAATATTGTTTCTATCCCTATTGGCAATGAGTCAACTACTCTTAATTTGATATTGTATAAATGAAAGAATTGAAAAGCAATAAAGAATATTGAGATTATAATAATAATCTTCTTAAATACCTTATTCTGAATATTCCAAAATACGATCGAGGTAAAAAATAAATACTCCAAAAATGTATAGCCGAAATAATATATTTTGAGATTGCCGGATCGTTCAAACCAATAGAACAGTATGTTGAAAAGGAAAAATACTATGCCATAAGTAATAATAACAAATGCAATGGCCTCTGTTTTTATTTTCTTAAAAAAGAATATCGATCCCAGGGGAAGTAAGAAAGAGGAAATAATAATATAATCAAAAAGGTTTTCTATAACTTGGATTTTATTGTTCCAAATATAGAAAACCTTTTTCGAAAAAGATAATAATCTAGCCCTTACCTAATCGTTATTAAGGATTTAGGCATTTTCCCATACCAAAACCTCATCGAAGTCAATCGAGATCAAACGGCTAACTTTTTTCATAACAGTAACGTTTTTGAGAGTTCTTGAATCGATTCTGGGGTAAAATTTGGCCTTTCCCCACCAGAATTCTATAGGCTTCTTTTCGAAGAAAACTCTTATAACTCAATAGAATGCAGTCCTGTAGCATCTCTTAGGGAATTAACCAAGTAAACATACTCCTTTAAATAGAGTGTTTTCCCCTGTAAATTTACGTAAAAATACCAAATAAAAAGTAGAAAATTTACCCCGCGAATATACTATTTCAGGGTTTATCAACATATGTGGGTAAGAAGATATGAGACTGCTCCTAGAAGCAGGAGCTTTAAAAGAAAGAAGTTGATTGACACTGGATTTCGCTAGCTTTTCACGGATAATGGAAATCAAGTTATGGACGGTTTTCTCCGCGGCAGCGGAGTTCGGGATATTGGATGATCTGAGGGGCTAATCCTCGCCAATCAACTTACAACAAATATATATTCACATACATCTGTGGACAAGCGCAATAGTGCCTTGTTTTAATGTCCACATTTTTACTATCATAATCGTAATCTTTCTATAATTTGGAGGAATATTTACTAATTACCATCATATTTGCGAAATGTTATATGCTTTTTGATTTTAAATTGGTGGTTCTCCAAAATTTTGATTGCGAGGGCAATAGGAACAGCAAAAAAAACTACATTTGGCAGCGGAAAAACACGTGCCCACTCTGGGTCGTCAAACCAAACTATCAATGACCAATACTAATCAGCAGATCAAAGTAGCGATTGCGGATGACCATAAAATATTCCGGGATGGGATCCGGATGGCGTTGAAGGATAAAGAATACCTAAAGATTTTGTGGGAAGCAGAGGACGGAAAAGACCTAATGCATAAGATGCAGCTCAAGCTGCCAGATGTGATTTTAATGGATATCCGAATGCCCGAGGTTGACGGGATAAATGCCATTAGCCTAATCAGAAAAGAACATGAAGACCTGAAAATCATTGTTCTCACTATGTATGATGACCAGGAAATGATCACTAAAATGATGGAAATGGGGGCTAATGCCTACCTGACCAAGACTACTGATCCCGAAGAAATATACCAGGCCATACTGACCTGTATGAATGATGACTTCTATTTCAATGAATTGGTCAATAAAGCGGTTTTATTAAAACTTCAGCACAAAAAAACAGTCCGCCAGTTTTATCCAAATCCAATAAAGCTTTCTGAAAAAGAATTGAAAATATTAAAACTAATAGCAGAAGATAAAACCACTGAAGAAATATCCAAGGAAGTCTTTTTGAGTCCACGTACAATTGAAACGATTAGGCAAAATATGAAACAGAAGGTTGGTGCCAAAACAATTGCTGGACTTGTAATGTATGCCATGCGGAATAAACTCCTTGAATAATCAATTGTTCAATTCACTTTCCTATCATAATGTTTCGCTTTTACTCCTGATTCGCTTATTCTTGTGGCATGGAGAATGTAAACAACAGCTACTTCGATGGGTATTATAAAGATATCTGGAAATCAATAATTCCTTCTGAGCTTACTGTAAAAGAAACTGAGTTCATCATTGAGTATTTTAACCTGGTCCCAGGGAAAAAAGTTCTTGATTTAATGTGCGGATACGGAAGGCATGCAATAGCATTAGCAAATGCAGGAATTGAAGTAACAGCGGTAGACAATCTCTCCGATTATATTACAGAAATAAAAGAAGCTGCCTCTGAAAATCAACTACCAATAAATGCTATAAATTCAGATGTAATGCAATTCACAACGGATGCAAAGTTTGACTTGGTGATTTGCATGGGAAACAGTTTTAATTTCTTTAACCCTGAGGAATCTGAAAACCTCTTGGCAAAGATTTATTCCTTCCTAAATGAAAAAGGACAACTGCTAATTCATACCTGGTCTATTGCTGAAATTGCAATACCGCAATTCAAAGAAAAATCCTGGGCCGAGATTAATGGTTTAAAATATTTAACAAGTTCAAAATATTTATTCTCTCCTACCCGAATTGAAACAGAAACCATTATTATAGGTCCAAAGAGCACTGAGACTAAAATTGCGGTTGACTATATTTTTTCCCTTGCAGAAATAACCACTCTATTGAAGAGAAACGGATATATTCTTAAAGAAATTTACAGCATTCCAGGAAAAAAAAGTTTCAAACTAGGAGATTCACGCGCTTACCTTACAATCACAAAGGAAGGTCATCATTAAAAAGATACAATGCCATGTTTTAAAGCTATCATTACTAACCCGACACGACTTCTTACATCAAGCCTTTCAAACAAATGGTCACGCATAGTATCAACTGTTCTATGATTTAAATTCATTCGGGCAGCAATTTCTTTATAAGTTAAATCAGAGCAAATAAGCTTAAAAAACATAGTTTCCTCATCCGACAAGGTAGATTTTTGAAGTTTCATTACTCCATCATCATTTTTTTTGAAAAACCTGACTACTTTCCCAGTCGTATTTTGGGAATAATAAAACCCGGTCTTTATTATAGAAGTAATGGCAAATTTTAATTCTCTAGGGTGAGCATCCTTTTTTACAAACCCTTTAACGCCACATTGTAATAATCTTATTAGCGACAATTCAGAATCAAACATCGTTAACATTAGCACATTAATGTCAGGATAGTGTTTGTTGAGCCACAATGCCGTTTGATGGCCATCCATATGCGGCATATTTAAATCAAGAATAATAACATCAGGGACAAGACCTGATAATATCGCTTTAGTCAATTCTTTTCCGTTGCCAGATTGATGTACCACTTTACAATCTTCGAATTTATTAATTAAAGATGCAAGGGCCGTTCTTAAGAGAACATGATCATCAACTAACGCGATTTTAATGAAATCATTTGGATCTTTCATAAACTTTAATTTTTAGTTTGAGTTAAATAATTAATTGGTACCTTAAAGGCAAGTGTGGTGCCGATATCTATTTTGCTATTGATATTCATATGTCCTTTCAACATTCTCGCTCTCATTTGCATGTTCTTTAGTCCATTACATTTTCCTCTAACATTTGCAAAAGGGTCAAACCCTTTACCATTATCAATAATTTGCAGAATCAGTAAGTTATCTAAATACTGGAGTTCAAGTTTGACGCAGGAAGCATTTGCGTGTTTAATTATATTGTTAAATGCCTCCTGAATAATTCTAAAAATTATGAGCTCACTTTCATTCTGCAAAAAAACTGGATTCCCAATAATATCAAATTGAATCTCAAATATATTAGTAGCCCGGATCCTGTCGATCTCATTCTCTATTGCCGAAATTAGCCCTAGGCCTTCAATCATTTCTGTATTTAGGCTTTTCGATATATCGCTTAATTCGGAAATCACTTTACCAATAATCTGAATTGCTGATTCCAGTTGATTTATAGCTCGATTTTTATCGCCCCATTCGAATGTGTTCAAATTTAATTTAGCTAATGTCAATGAAAGATTAATATTGTCGTGTATTTCACGAGAAATACTTTGGCATGTACTCTCTTGAATCTCCAACTGTGCTAAAGTTAATTGGTGCTCATGGTCAATTTTTAATGAATTGATTATTTGTTTGTGAAGGATTCTATTTCTCTGGTGCAAATAAACTACAGATACAAATAAAATAGCTAAAAATATTATTATCGCAGTTGTCACAAACAAAAATAGCGTCACATCAATTGTTGCAGATCTCATATTAGATTTTTAATCTTTAAAGAAATAATTAATTACAATTAAATGGTTGCTCATTTTCAATTTTTCCCATATATGCTTTAATGATGAAGCAAAATAATATTATATAAAAAAGATAAAACAACGAGTAAAGCTCTGTTGATAAAAAAGGAAACTTTTTTCTCAATAAGGGCTCAATTATTGAATAAGGAAGAGTGCCGGAAGCAAATAGAAAGTATCCGACCGAAATCCAAAAATTAGGGCCTAATGTTTTAATTTGATATATTTTATTTCGAATAATTTCAATTAAACAATATGCGGAATAGCTCATTAATATTGCAGCTTCAATTGTATAAACCCTGGATTGCGTTCTTTCCGTTATTCCCTGTGGGAAAAATTTATCTAAAATTAACGCTCCAAAAAAAAATACACTAAAACACAGTGCAATAACAGGAACTGATCTTTTTACTATTCTGTTTTGAATTATAGAATAAAAAAAATGTAAAAAGATCATCATCTCCATGAGAGTAGAACTATAATCAGTATAACTAGTAATTGTAAGTGCAATAGGTTTTTGATTATATTTAAAAGCAATGAAGTACGATATATCACCACAAATAAAGACAAACAAAAAATATCCCAAGTAAAATGGGAAAAAACGTAATACTCTAATTTTTTTTCTCTTTTTAATGGAAATAATTAGGGAAATAATTAGTATGGCCATTAAAAGCATCTCCGAAATAAAGGTTAGAGTGACCTTGTTATAAGCGTACATAAATCTTACTTGATTGAATTTGGCAATTACTAAGGTAAAGGGAGAAACAGTTATTTCAACGATAAATACCGTCAGAAAAAAACGTAAAAAAATGTTTTTTTTCTGACGCTAGTAGAAAACTCCTAGTCACTTATAAATTACGTGCTACCCGAGTAGAGACTATTTAAACAGCTAAAAGTCCCATAAACTATTGTCTTTTCACTTTGGAAATGCCTGACTTCCAAGGTTAGCTTCACATATCATTTGGCCAAATGCTACGGATAATGCTGAACACCGTGTATTAAAGAAAGTAAGCATCATGCAAAATGAATAACCATGAAAAAGTTATTTGTGCTTGTGGGCTTTATTTCCCTAATCCTCTTCTCCTGTCATAAAATCAAGGACCCAAACCTTAAATCACAGGAAACGCCCGGGAAAGGAGTGTCCCTTAAAATAACTGACATCTATTCCAGCTTATCTGCAATCAAACGCAGGATTGATGTCATTAATAAAAGAACAAATGTGGTTCTGGGGAAAATGTTTATTACATTAAGCTGCAATGACCCCAATGATAACCTGTACAAAAAAATTAATTATGAACCTGAAAAATTCTCCGGGCTGATTACGCTTGAATCCAGCCATCTATTAAAATTCAGTAAGAGGATCCTAAACGGAAAACAGATAAAATTCGAAAATGAGGTCCGGAGAGATGTAGATGCAGACTTAATACCGGGACTTGAAACAGGCCTTGAACCTGATTCCGTTTCAACTGCTAAATCAGATCTTGGCAGTAGGACAGATAGTTTCTGTTCTTACTCCTCCGTCGCAGCATGTGCCTTAACTAATTTGAATAATATGTATTGGCTGGATTTTGCATTGTGTACTATTAAGGATAACATTTGTCTCATGCAAAATCTTGGGTTATGTATATGGAGATTGTGTATTTAATGTCCTAAATGGTCCAATCCTGGTTAAACCATCATTTATCTTCCTTTTTACAGAAAAGGCTGCTTGTTATAAGGCAGCCTTTTAATTCTTTCTATCTATTATAACCCTATAAATTTCAAAGTTTACCTTTCATTCCTTTAATTGTCTGCAATCAGTAAGAAGCTGGCTTTACAGAAGAACTGCTCATTTGCAATCTGGCTATGTAGTTATTCCTTTTCCAACCAATTGACTACCCACTTAATAATTCGCACTCAGTCTTTGTATTTACAGTAACCGGAAATAGTACTACCAAATTGTCCCTTACTGGATTACTCAACAATCGCATTTGCCCTCGCACTTCATCAATCCTTGTAGTTAACACATCTGAATATTCCTTCTTCTTATCCATATTCACCATCTCCTCATTTCCATTATAGGCTGTTAAATCCTGAGGCACCACATTTACCAGCGCTCCCTTCCTCACTACCACAAATCTTCCCTGTCCATTCCCCTTTGCCAATGGAAGCAGTAAAGAATTACCCGTAACATTGGCTGCAGAAAAATTTGCCGCCTGCACCTTTGGCTTCACGGCTGTTGATGTTGTTAGGGATGCAAACAGACTCGTAAGGTGAACAGTGGTATTGCCGCAACCATCATACTCGAATAATTTGAAATAATAAGTTCAATAGGGCGGCAATCCATATACATTAGCCGCATTGCCACTACCATCAAATACTACATACTCTCCATTCGCAATCGTTATTATCAAATCAGTAGTAGGATGAATTACTTTTTACCAGTGATGAATTGTAGTTTTCCACTTAGCGACATAAAAAAAGTAAGCACGCAGGTACTTACTCACAGATCGGGTTTCTTTTCTTTCACAGGTTACATTCCAATTACTCTCATTACCACATAATAAAAAACAATGAGAAGGGTGTTGAATAGAATTGTCTTTTTCATAAGTTGGGATTTGAGTGAAGTAATACTTACTAAAAGCCATAAATTATGCCAAAGCATCCCGATTTCTATAGGAGATATACCCTTATCCCATGTTAATGCACGGAGTATTCCTACCCCTGAATTTTGTTACTTCAATGCCTCATTTTGTCAATGAAATTCCTCATTTATAAGGATAATTAACTCCGTTAAGTACTGCATTTATAAATTACTTATTTTTAAAAGGAGTTCCATACTTTAAACCAATTATTTGCTATATGAAAGGGTCCCGCAGACACTTCATCCGCACTACCGGATTGAGTGCAATGGGCATGGGATTGTTACCTGCCATTGCACGTATTGAAGACATCGGTTATTTTCCTTCCCCCGCTTTACTCCCAAGAATGAGCCCTGAATCCCAGGGAATTTCTTCTTCAGCCATTCGACAGTTTATTGCCGCCACCAAATCTTCCGGAGTGGATTGGCATAGCTTCATGCTGCTTCGCCATGGTAACGTTATCGCTGAAGGGTGGTGGAAACCGTTTGAACCGCAATTCAAACACACGCTTTATTCCCTTTCTAAAAGTTTTACCAGCTCCGCCATTGGCCTCTGTGTGAAAGAAGGTAAGTTATCTGTTGATGATCTGGTTACTTCGTTCTTCAAAAATGATATTCCCGCTTCCATTCCTGAGTATCTCGCCCAAATGAAGGTGAAGCACCTGCTCACCATGAACACTGGTCACGGTACTGATACCATGCCTAAAATGAGAGCCGCCACTCCCGGCACCACCTGGGTACAAACATTCCTGGCTCAACCTGTAGAGTTTGAACCGGGATCTCATTTCCTCTATAATGGAGGCGCAACTTATATGCTCGGTGCTATTGTTAAACAGGTGACTGGTCAAACGCTGGAAGACTGGCTCAAACCGCGACTATTTGACCCTCTCGAAATAAAAGCTTTTGATTGGGAAGTATCTCCCCAGGGATTAAATACTGCTGCTTTTGGCCTTCGCATTAAAACGGAAGATATTGCCCGCTTTGGTCAGCTTTATTTGCAGAAAGGAAACTGGCAGGGCCAACAGTTACTTCCCGAAGCATGGGTAAATGAAGCCACTAAATACCAGACCAGTTCACAAGCCGGTAATGGTGATTGGGCACAGGGCTATGGCTACCAGTTCTGGCGTTGCAAACCCGGTTTCTATAGAGGTGATGGTGCCTATGGACAGTTTTGCATTGTTATGCCTGAACAGGATGCTGTGCTTGCTGTAACAAGTGAAAGTTCCGATATGCAAAAATCAATGACCACCATGTGGGAAACAATTCTGCCCGCTATTCAAAATACTCCCATAGCTGAAAACCCTTCTGAATGGGAAAGCCTGAAATCGGAATTAAAGAGTTTATCATTACCCGTTGTCAAGGGTTCCATCACTTCTCCCCTTTCATCAAAATATGATGATAAGAAGTTTACGGTAAATCATAATGCTTTCGGTGTTGCTAAAATGAAATTCAAATTCTCAGATAAAGGCTGCACCTGGGTACTCAATACTGCCAAAGGCGATACTACCCTGCAATTTGGCTGGGAAAACTGGCAACAAAACCCCGGCAGCCCGCTCTATATTTTCCCTGTACCGGAAAGATTGCACATGCCTTCCAAAGCCGCTGGCACCGCCACCTGGATCAATGATAATACCCTGCAATTAAACCTGCGTTTTATAGAAGCCATGCATGGTGATAAGATAACAGTAAGCTTTGATGGAGATAAAGCAACTGCTTCTTTCCTGCACAGCGTTGCTGAAATGACAAAGAATCCATCTGCAGATAAACGGATCCCATTACAAGCTAAACTGGGATAGAACCAGGTCGGCCATTAAAGTAATGATCGTAGTTTAGCTGAGGTTTGTTTCATTCCGCATTTTGCAAAACTTGATACAACCTCTTCTATCGTTTTTGGAGGATTTGTAAGAGACTCGACTTGCATATGTAATGATTCTATCACTCCTTCGAAATCCTGATCTAACAGTCGCATAACCCATTTATCAGGAGTTATTGCTTCAAGGTTATAGAAAGCCAAAACATTTTGCGGGAAGTCTTTTGTATTGTGCGTAATTATATAGTCCCCATCTGCTTTTATTGCTGCGGCCAGTACATGCCTGTCGCGGGCATCAGGTAATGTAAGTGAGTTAATAATACTTTCAAAATCTGTAACAAGTGCATCTGGAAAGGCCCTGTTCATAGTATCTGTTATCCCTTGTAGCTTCTCAACTGTCAAATCAGGAAGTTTGCTAGCCAGATTGCGTTGCCATTCATCGTTAATTTGCGTTGTCCATTTTGGCTGAAAAATTTCATTATAGGCCAGATATAATAAGAAGCTGCGCAAGGAGGCTGGATATAGCACATTAGCGTCAAGGATGACGACTTTGCCAGTTTTGATTGCCATTGCTATTACTCCAAACCAAATTCCTGATCTAGGTCGGAAAGTTTTTGTAGCTCTTTCTTCTGACGGGTTTTCATCTCCTTGTGATATGCCTCTACATCACGTAATAAGATTCGACGATGACTACCTACTTTTTTGAAGGGAATGGCACCTGTTTCCAATAACTTAACAACAAAAGGACGGGATACATTCAAAATCCCTGCAGCCTGTTCAGTTGAAACTTCATTATCTGATGTAACGAAATTAACAGTACGCCCCTGGGCCATTTCTTTAAGAACATCTACCATGAATCTGATGAATATCTTGGGCACTCGAATCATATTACCTGTTTCGGTAAATTTAATCGTTGCATATTGCTCCTTGTTCTTGAAAATTCTCTTAGACGCTGATTCAACAGCAGCTACTGAAGAACCGGCAATTTCTTTTTCCTTTAATGATATTTTATGCTCCTTTACTTTCATGATTTCATGTTCAGACTGCTAAATTACATAATCGAAATAAACGAAACAAACGAATTAGCCGAATAAGCGTTTAATTTGCCTGTGTATTCTAATTGATTGATTATTAAACCCCCGAATGGAAATATGGTTTTTCAATAGGACTGGCCGTAACCCTGGACTTTTTAAATAAACTACCATTAGAACTTCTTACTTTTATTCAAACCACTTGCCAAATGAAGCTCATTATCATTGCAGCCGTTCTACCCCTTCTCCTCTCCTGCCATCATGAAAAACTGGTTACAGTTTCTCCCTCCAGCGCAGCCATCGGCCATTACGGAAGAACTGTTTTTGATAAGAACAATGATATCGTTCTCATTGGTTCCGCTTCTTATGTTGAATTCACTTTCACTGGTGATTCCTGCAGGGTATTCCTGAAAAATATTGCGCCCGGCGCTGATGATTATAATTATGTTTCCATTGAACTGGATAATGAATATAAAGGAAGAATTAAAGTGGCTGAGCGTGTGCGCACTGCTTATACCATTAAGGCAACCACCAATAGCTCTTCTCATCTGCTGCGTATCTATAAAGCAACTGAACCCCATAATGGCGTAGTGGTGTTTGCCGGTGCCCTGGGAAAAGGTATTACCGCGACTGAACACCCTTCACGCAAAAAAATTGAATTCATTGGCAATTCAATCACCGCTGCCATGGCTGCTGACCTCACGGAGATTCCCTGTGGCCAGGGCAAATGGTATGATCAGCACAATGCATATTATAGCTATGCTTCACGAACAGCACGTGCCGTAGGCGCTGATTTTTTAATTAGCGCTGTTTCTGGAATTGGTATTTATCGTAACTGGAATTC
>JAJKIP010000298.1 GCA_021154405.1 Segetibacter sp.
AACCTCTGATGCGAAGAAATATACCAGTGCCCGGTACGGGAGAATTTGCAGAGGCCAATACACCGGCAGCTTTACCCTGCAAAAGCTGATCGAGACCTGCTGCAGGGATATCCTCTATTTGAGAGACATTAACGGAGCTTACAGCACTTGCCAGGTTTTTTCTGGACTGGGTCCCATACCCCACAATTACAACATCTTTCAATTGACTTGTGGCAGCACGAAGCGTAATTGTAAAAAAGCCGGGATCAGTCTGTGTGACTTCAGCAGGTTGGTAACCCACATATGAAACTGCGAATGTTAAAGGAAGATGTTGTGCAGTAATAAAAGTGAATTCACCTTTATCATTGGCAATTACCTCATGCGTACTCCCTTTTATATGAACTGTTGCACCTGCCAGCGGAATTTTTGATTGTTCATCAATCACTATTCCTTTTAAAGCGCTGGTTTGTGCAGTGCCGAAAAGTGAAATAAATAAAGCAGTAATAAGCAGGTAAAATGCCATAGGTAATTTTCGTGATCTTGCAGGGATTGAGTTCATTGTAAGTTGAAGCTGATTTAAGGTGATCGAATTGCTGCATATTTTCCCTGGTCAACAGCCGGTAGGCGTTTAAAGCCAATCGCCGACTCATCAACGCAACCGGACTGTTGGCAGGGAAATTTAATTGTATGGGCAAGCCATATCCTGTTCATGCTGACGCATGAATAATGGCGCTTATAAAATGTTTAATTGCTTAACAACAACAACAATAAAAATTCACTGAGGATCGAAAACGGAATTTCATCGCCATTGAAGGATTTGCAGAATGGTTTTGCGTGTACATTGCTGTAAACTTTAATGATTAACTATGTTATTGCTATTGGCGATTAATAGCGATGAGGTAGAAATCTATTACCCCACTAACTTGGTAGACAAATGTAGTGAGGATATAATTAATCACAAAATAAAATTATTATTATGCCTGTAGAACGGGGAATTCTTTGGTAAATAATTGTTCCTGCTGATTGATCAGGACTTGCATGCACACAATCCATTTCTGATTTTCATTCAGTGCCGGAATAAGTGTAAATTCCTCTCCACCATGTTGCAGGAAGTCCTGCTTTCCTTCCATTGCAATTTCTTCCAAAGTTTCCAGGCAGTCGCTGACAAAGGCTGGACAAACCACTAATAGTTTTTTAATCCCTTTTTCCGGAAATAGTTTTAGCTGTTGAACAGTGTAAGGCTGAAGCCAGGGATCACGACCCAATCGACTCTGAAAAGAATAACTGAATTTATTAGCGGGAATTTCAAGCTGCCCCGCTACCCTGTTGGTTGTAGTTATTATTTGGTGACGGTAACAGAATTGATGTGCAGCTGAAGGGGTTTCACAACAGGTTACGGATTGCAGACAATGTTTCCCTGTGCAGTCGGTTTTCTTTACATGCCTTTCCGGGATCCCATGATAGCTGAAAAGGATATGATCATATTCCTGATCCAGGTAAGGCCTGATAGACTCACTCAATGCATGGATGTAATCATCATGATCATAAAACGGAGGAACTATGTGCAGTGCTGAAGAATAATTTTTGGATGTATGCAGGTCCTTTACCTGTTCCACTGCAGTTTCATAACTGCTCATGGCGTAATGAGGATAGAGCGGCAATACGATTATATTTTCCAGACCAGGATTTTCCGCATGTATCTTCTTCAGCACTTCCTCTGTTGCAGGTGTACCATAACGCATACTATAATAAACCGGCTGTTCCACTCTTTGCTGGAGCAGGCTGCATTGTTTTTTTGTATGGGAAACAAGCGGTGATCCTTCATTTGTCCAGATAGTTTTATACTTGCCTGCACTTTTAGGCGCCCGGAATGGTACAATAATACCCTTCACCAGTACCGTTCTCCAGAATAAGGGAATATCGATTACCCGTTCATCCATCAGGAATTCTTTCAGGTAAGGTTTCAGGTGCCGGGTAGTAGGACTTTCAGGTGATCCGAGATTAACGAGAAGGATTGCCGTATGCTGCATCGTGCAAAATTAAAACCGGGGATTGTAAAGAATTTGTCATTCCGAATACTTTGACTGATTAATGACATTAAAAATCAGTGCAAGTGGAACTTTGCCGTCGTTCTCTCTCAAATATATTAAACATGGTGAAGCAGGAACCGCTGCCAATAAGTACCCGGATCTTAAAAAATGATTTACTCCTTAAAGCATTGGATGGAAAACCGGTTCACCGGCCGCCTGTATGGATGATGCGACAGGCAGGACGTTATTTGCCGCAATACATGGAGCTGAAAAATAAGTATGATTTCTTCACCAGAGTTCAAACGCCGGAACTGGCGGCAGCCATCACACTTCAGCCAATTGATCTCATTGGAACCGATGCGGCCATTCTTTTCAGTGATATACTGGTAGTACCACAGGCCATGGGCATGGAAGTAACCATGCATGAAGGAAAAGGGCCAGCTCTTCCTGCTGTGATCCGCTGCATGGAAGATGTTGAGCAATTGATTGTGGAGGAAGCAGCCTGGCATTTACAATATGTATATGATGCCATTGCTCTCACCAAACAACAGCTGGAGGGCCGTGTTCCACTTATTGGATTTGCCGGAGCACCCTGGACATTACTCTGTTACATGGTGGAAGGCAAGGGAAGCAAGACCTTCGATAAAGCAAAAGCTTTTTGTTATACGCAGCCGGAAGCGGCCCATGCACTTTTACAGGCTATCACTGATGTTACCATTGCCTATCTGAGAAACCAGATAAAAGCTGGTGTAGACTGCCTTCAGCTATTTGATAGTTGGGGCGGCTTGTGGGATAAAGAAGATTTCGCCATTTTTTCCCTGCCCTATATCCAGCAGATCGTGCAAAGCGTGAAATATGAATGCCCGGTGATCCTATATGCAAAAGGCGTGTGGCACAGTCTGCCTGAGTTACAGGAAACAGGTGCTGCCGCATTAGGAATTGACTGGTGTAATACCCCACAGCAGGCCAGGAAATTGACCAATCATTCAATTACGCTTCAGGGAAATTATGATCCCGTAAAATTGCTTAACCCTGTAAATAAGATTAGCCAGGATGTTAAAGCCATGATCGACGCATTTGGCACTACCCGCTATATAGCCAATCTTGGTCACGGCATAATTCCGAATATTCCAGTGGACCATGCAAAAGCATTTGTTCAGGCAGTTAAAGAATATAAGGCAGAATGATCCAGCAGGCAATAGCAATAAAACAGGAATTTGTTCAGCATATCCGCCAATTGCAGGATACTATTTGTGGCGCATTGGAGTTTGAAGATGGCAAAGCCAGATTTACTGAAGATCGGTGGCAACGGCCTGGTGGTGGTGGCGGCAAAACCCGGATCATACAGGATGGCAATGTATTTGAAAAAGCTGGTGTAAATAGTAGCGAGGTGCAAGGTGAAGTGACCCGCGCCATGCGTGAACAGTTACAAATAAGCGCAGCACATTTTTTTGCGGCAGGACTTTCATTGGTAATTCATCCGATGAATCCCTATGTTCCAACAGTACACGCCAATTTCCGCTATTTTGAATTGTACGATGAAAAAATGAATAAGATCGATAGCTGGTTTGGCGGAGGAATGGACCTCACTCCTTTCTATCTCTTTGAAGAAGATGCAATTCATTTTCACCGAACCCTTCAAAGAGTCTGTGATCGCTATAACAGTGAATTCTATTCTTCATTTAAGAAGAATTGCGATGAATATTTCGTCAACAGGCACAGGAATAATGAGACCAGGGGCATTGGCGGTATATTCTTCGACCATCTGCGGGAAGATCCATTCTCAGGGGATGAGCCCTTCCAGTTTATAAAAGCCTGCAGTGAATCATTCCTGAATGCCTATCTGCCTATTGTTCAAAGAAGAAAGGACCATGCCTCCAATGAAAGGCAAAAACACTGGCAGGAGATTCGACGGGGCAGATATGTAGAGTTCAATTTGTTACATGACAAGGGCACTCTATTTGGACTAAAAACAAATGGAAGAACGGAAAGTATCTTAATGAGCCTGCCACCTACCGTGCGTTTCGATTATAATTACGAACCTGCTCCTGGCAGTGAAGAGGATAAATTACTTCAGGTTTGTCTGCATCCCAGGGATTGGGTATAATCATTAATTTTGGCGGCGCCAAATTCAGGTGTTCAAAATGGAATTTCAGTACATCAAGGCAGTTCATATCATTTTTGTAGTAACCTGGTTTGCGGGGTTATTTTATCTTCCCAGATTAATGGTGTATGCGGCCGAAGCGAATAAGATGGAGAATGAATCCGCGAAAACTGTTTTGCTTTCTCAATACCAGGTAATGCAGCGCCGGTTACTTTATGGTATTACCTGGCCTTCTGCAATTCTTACCTTATTATTGGGAGGACGCTTACTAAGTCTCTACCCTCTTACAGACTGGCTAAAGATCAAGTTGATCTTTGTAGCGCTCTTATATGCCTACTTTATTTCCCTGCAGGTAATATTTAAACAGCAGAGCCGTGGTTACTTTAAATATTCCGGTCAGCAATTACGAGCCTGGAATGAGGTACCAACGGTGATCCTTGTAGCGATTGTGTTTCTGGTAGTATTGAAGAATACAGTTGATTTCTGGTGGGGATTGCTTGGACTGTTTATACTGGTCATTGTTCTGATGATTGCGATCAGGATCTATAAAAGGATCAGGAATAAGAAATAGCCAACCTGTGGCTGCATGCTGTCTTCCTTCCCGCCATTATTTATCCAAAAGCCTTCGATGGTAGTTGATCTGCCCCAAATGATAGCCCAGGTGGGCCAATAAACTACCTAATATAAAACCGGTAGTAGATTTAGTTTCATATACCTGCAGGGGATATTCTTCTTCAAGTGCCGAATCAGTTATTTTAGCCAGGGATTGATCAACCACTTCTATTGTTTGCTCAACTTTTTGAATCAGCTCTTTTTGAGAAACATCTTTCTGCGAAAATTCAAGATCCCTGTTCCTTACATAGGCTGTCCCTCCTAATTCCTTGCCGATATAGGTATTGAGATTGCCAACCAGGTGAAGGCAAAGGTTACCTGCAGTATTGGCAATCTTTCCGTCTATTTTCCAGATATTCTGTTCGTTGTTGTAGGATTTTATTTCTTCCTTTAATTTGTTAAGGTCTCTTATAAATAATTGTTGGAATGCTTTGATCATGGTTATAATTATTTAGGATTATTAACCACAAAAATAAGAAGATATCGCCCTTATTCAGGCATAATTGAAACAACAACTAATAACCTAACAGGGATAACATTTTAACTCCGTACCTGGTTCCCAGTTTTCTATAGCCTGCTGCATTGAAATGAAGGTTATCACGGCCAGCGGTACATCCGGCAGAAGAAATGATATAGGAATTGGGTATAACCCTGGGAAGATTGGCCATTATTTTATTGGCACCGGCAGCTACACCTTTCTGATCCGCATTGACTACCTCACCAACCAGTAAAGGAACTGATCCAGCCTTAAGATCAAGATCTTTTAAAATGCTATTATATACTTTATTTACTTTTGAAGGCCAGGCAGTATCGCTTGCGTTGGATTCACCCTGGTGAAGCAATATCCCTTTAATGACCCCTTCCTTTTGAGCCAGCTTTGCCATTTCAATTAATCTTGCATACGGATCCCCACCATACTCTTCAATGATCCTCGTCATCCAGACGGGTTGCCTGGAAGAATAAGATTTCACGCTGTCCTTATCGAATAATTCAATCTTACATCCTGCCACGGCAACATGTATTACTCCTACTCTTACATTTTCAGGAAGAGCGGCAACCAGTGTTCTGCCAAAATAATCCGCCGGAGATAGGCCTGTTTTGCACCTGCATAAAGGTGGTATGGCAGGATACCAGTTACCTTTTGTTCTGCCCAGGTCTGGACAATCTACAGATTGCAGTACCATAAAACTGGAGTCAACGGTTTTGTCCTGATCTTCAGGTCTGGCAGCCCCTTCCATATTCGACTGACCGAAGCAGAGAAAGATATAAAAATTCGGGTCTTGAGAATATACTTTAGAAGTGAAGAATAGTATTCCTGTCAGAAAAAGAATTCCCAGTTTCTTTGTCATAATTATCGTTTTGATGTATGAACCAGCTAAATTAGGGATTGGCTATTGTGAAAACAATTAATAGATGGGGGGAGGGAAAATTATCCCGATAGCAATCGGGACAACTAATTTAATCCAAGGATAAATTGTCTCCAGGGCTTGTCTGTATCAAACAATTCATCAAAAGATATCTCATAAGGAACATCGGGAATGACTCCTCTGCCTGGTATTCCACCATTCGTTCTGAATCGTTGATAAATCAGGCCAGTATGCGTGGTAATTTTAGAATTCGGCAATTTAAGATCAAGACCAATAACTGTTCCGCCACCGGCATAACAACCAGCCGTTTCTACACCAACAATGGTTGCCAGACCAAGGCTTTTCATTACTGCTGCAAAAGTGGACGCTGCGGAGGAAGTACCACCATTAACAAAGACATACACTTTACCGGCAAAGCGATCAGCCCGTGGTTGTAATAATTTTAATTCACCAGCGTATTTGGAGAGCTTCGCTAAAGATCTTCCATCTTTCATGGGTTCGATATAATCATATTTTGAATTACGGATCTCATCGGGCAGACTGGCTAATTTCAGGTCTTCATCTTTATCGGTTAGCAGATAAGAATATTCCACAATACTGGTGGGAGCAGTAATGAAATAATTCAAAAGATCAGCAGCCAGTTCAACTTCCCCTCCCCCATTGTTTGTAAGATTAATAATCAGCTTTTCTATTTTATTATCTGCGATCACATGAAAAAAACTATCAATGCTGTTCCGGAACTTATTCATATCCGTTGCAAAGCTGAGCACTGAAAGCACCGCAGCTTTCTGATCCGGCAATAATTCCAGATGTAAGGCTTCTTTTCGCCAGTCCTTGAATTTTTCACCCAATTCCAGCACTGGTTTATTCACTGGATTTTTAACGGCGTTTTCCTGAAGTTTTTGAAGATCAACAGCAGCCACTTTCCTGTTTATTAATTTCCCCTTTTTTGTGCGAACAGTGATCGTAAACTCCTTTGGCTGCTCAACGTACAAATTGTACCAGAGATTAAAGGCCATGCTGGATAACTGCTGGTCCTTTGAGGTAATAATATGGCCATCCACTGGAATATATTGATGTAGGACCTTGCGTATACTATCGATCGGGTGATTATTAATGAAAAGGAGGTCATCTCCAGGCTGAATATCCTTATCCAGTGTCATATTTACCAGTATGGTGACTTTATTGGAAGTAAAATAAAGTTGATAGGGAAAAAATACGGTTGAACGCATCAGCGTTTCAAAGCCTTCTCCATAACCACAGGTGGTATGCTCGCAGCCAACTTCGGCGATCAGGTATGATATCTTCTTAAAAAAATCAATGAACGGGAGCGGTTTATCCATGGTAGCTGCCAGACTGTCCATTTTTGCCTTCATTGCCTCGGGGGTATGATGGATATAAAGCATTGGATGGGTACGCTCCAAATACCCGCGGAGGTAAGCAAAATCCTCGTGCATGGCAGCCGGCTCTAATATGGGTTTGGATTGGGCGCTTACCGCCAGGTTCACCAGGAGAAGAAGGACAAATAAAATGGTACGCATTTTTTTAGGACAAACTTCGCAGTAAAGGAAAGCTAATTAAAATCAATGCTGTCTCAAATCATGAATTGAGAGAAAATCACAGTATTAATAATATTACTCTGTTAGTTACCAGAACCATACGGTTTACAGGAAATAAAAAACCTTCAGGCAGATTTCAGGTGCTTTCCAGCCGTATCAGGGGTTTTCCCATTTGCTTTAAGGAATGCTGAAGGCACCATGCCGGTATATTGTTTAAAAATACGATTAAAAGTGGCGGGTGAGTTGAATCCGCATTTCATTGCAAGGCCCGCCATGGTGAACTGATTAGCAGTAGGACCTGCCAGTCTAGTTTTGAATTCCTCCACCCGATAATGATTTATAAAAGCATTGAAATTGGTGAACCGGTACTGGTTGAGTAATTCTGAAATCTGCCTGGTTGACAGTCCGGTATGCTCTGCTACTTTTCCGACACTTAATTCAGGGTCCAGGTATAGCCGATCCCTCTCCATTGAATTACTCAGTCTTAGCCAGGCATCAGCAACCCAGTTCCCCTGGTTCTGCTTTTTAGGAATCGTAAGTTTTAAACTGGTGAGATAGCCCTGAATACCGAACCAGTAAACCAGTATTGTCATAGGGATATAGATAGGGAACCAGTTAACGGCAGTTAGTAATTTGTCGGACCATGCAGGTAATATATAAGGAATAAGATAGACCAGCCAGATGATTTGAAAGCCTGCAAAAAGACCAGTGAATAATTTGAGCCAGGTATTGATCTTTTGGGATGCCGGTTGTTTATCACTGTGGGTTTGTAAGTAACGGATAGCAAGGATAAGATATACCGTTACCGATATCCAACGTGGAATATCCGCATATAGATTATATAGATCGTCAAAAGCTCTATATTCAGTGCGGCTACTCATTGGATGTCCCACCCAGAAGGAAATATGCAGGACGAGGCCGGCGATCTTTGGAATCAGGTCAATAATAATCGGTAGAAAATGCACCCATGCTTTTTTATTAAGCCGGAAAGCCGGATCTATTAATGATCTAATATAAAAATAGATCAATGGTCCAACCGGCATAAAAATGACCATCGGCATGATGTCATGAATGAACCTGGTAAATTCGTTTATATCATATACCCCCTTGTAATGAAAATAAAGGTGAAAGCCCGGAAGGGTTATTGCACCGATAATAAAAGTAAGCAGGCGGTTGGGTAATAACCGGCCTTTTGAAAAAAGAAGAAGTCCGCAGACAATTACTCCCTGGATGGAGCCAAGAAGGATGAGGGTGAATAGAAAATCTGGCATAGCCTGAAGTTAAAAAAAACACCGCGACCATGAGTAGTTTGTATGTTAAAGAAATTGAAAGGCTTCAGCTTGCCCAATAATTCAGATTCATAGCGAGCCTCGAGATCCTGATAGTACAGGAAAGTCTTATTCCGGAAGAATAAATGAAGGCGGGGATATCTTAACTCAGACTTTAAGTGACGCACGGAATCCTCTGGCTGCATAATAAGAATCTGCCCCGTTATGATAAGTGAAGACATGGTTGTAGCGGAAGTCGCAAAAAATAGCGCCGCCATGTTTCCTGATCTCGGGAGGTGTTAGTACCCAGCTGGATGTTTTTGAATCGAATTTCCCGAGTGCCTGGAGCTCTTTATATTGTTCTTCCGTCAAAAGCTCGACGCCCATAGCAGCTGCCACATCCATTACGCTATTTGCCGGTTTATGTTCTTTTCTCGCATCGAGTGCTTCACGGTCATAGCAATAACTCCTGCGGTCTTTTGGACTTTCAGCCGAACAGTCATAGAAGATATATTCGCCAGTCTTCTTATCAAGACCAATAACATCTGGTTCACCACCGGTTCTTTCCATTTCATTGAGTGACCAGAGCTTTTCCGGATTAGCTTCAAGTCTGGCTTCTACTTTTGACCAGTCAAGACCTTTGTGTCTATTACTGTTTTTCTCGAATCGGGTCTTTAATATGCTGATCAATTCCTTTTGCTGAGCTGCAGATAATTTCTTTTTATCGTTTTTCATGCGATCAATTATTTTAATTGGCGTAGGATATCCTGAATGCGATTATGGGCCATATTGATTCCCTGTGCAAATGGTAACTGCAATACCTGGTCCCTGATGGCAACCGATCTGTAAACTACATGCATCTTGAGCCTGCAGGTGTCTTCAGTAATCGGTTCAAATTCCAGGAACTCTAATTGAATGCCAAATGGAGTATTTTCCATTTCAAAAGTGCGGGTGATCTTTTGATTAGGAACAAATTCGTGAATAGAGCCGGAGAAAATATGTTTATTCCCTTTGGGGTCAATAGTTTCAAAAATATATCCCCCCTGTCGTTTATTCTCCAGTTTCACCACTTTAGTACCCATCCATTGTTCAACAATTTCAGCATCTTCATAGGCTTTGAACAGCAGGTCTACCGGTAATGCAAATTCCCGGGTGATAAATAATTCCTGTGTGCCCTTTTCGGCATCGATCTTTGTTTTACGTTCCATGGTAATTATTTTTTATTTAGTCCCGATGGCCATCGGGATGACTGCATAAATCCTTGAGTTAATCCCGATGGCTATCGCGATTAACCCTTTTTATACTTTTTCATTATAGATTCCAGCTTGTTGAAACGGTCGTCCCACATTTTGCGGAACGGCTCAATAAAGTCGGCTACTTCTTTCATTTGTTTTGCGTTTATATGGTAATGTATTTCCCGGCCGGTTTGTTCCTGCGTAAGCAGTTCACACTCGGTAAGGATGGCCAGGTGTTTGGAAACGGTAGGTCTTGCTGTGTCAAAATTGGAGGCGATGGCGCCGGCGGTTAATGATTGTGAGGCGAGCAAGAGGAGAATTGCTCTCCTTGTAGGGTCTGATATCGCCTGGAAAACGTCTCTGCGTAAGTTCATTTTGTAGCTATTTGACTACAAATATAAGCGTAGCTATTTAACTACGCAAATTTATTTTTAGATAATTGATGATTGAAAGATTCTCTTTTGACTGGGAAAACGGTTTAGCAATCCCCTTACCCAACGAAAATCTCTTTCCTCACCGATGAACTGTTTACAGTGGATAACCAGTTTTAACTTTAGATAATCCTCTAAAAACCTTCATTGTACAGCAAAAAAATAACCCTGCTTTGCAGGGTTATTTATAATGAGATCATTAAATTGTATCCGACTATTTCTTTATCATTACTCTTAAGAACGTGGCTGGTATGGAAGTTTTGTTCCTGTCTTTGCTTTCATTCTTGCTGTTAAACAGATCTTCCAGTTCTTTTTGAAGCTCTTTGCTTTTTCCATTTTTCTCTGCAGCTTCAAAAGCGTTCATTGTTGGACCGTAATAATCCTTAAATTTTTGTACAAACTCTGTAGGTGAATAAGAAGCTTCAAACCGGAAGCTGTCTTTTACAAAGGAAATATTCTCTTTGGGAATACCTGCTTTTACAAACCTTTCCGTAACATTATCTTCTACACCCCAGAGCATTGGGCTAACAAATCCTTCCGGTGGCGGAGGTGTGTAGGCTGAACTGATCTTTAGTATCTGTGCAACCAGTGTTGGATCGCCTGGTATCCAGTTACCCATTACAATGCGACCTCCCGGTTTTGTAACACGAACCATTTCGCTGGCTACATCAAAAGGCTTTGGCGCAAACATGGCACCGAAAATGCTGACAACA
>JAJKIP010000299.1 GCA_021154405.1 Segetibacter sp.
GGCAAGATCATCCCAGATCAATTTCCGGAGAATGATATACACGTTCCAGATCATGCCTGATACGAAAAATAAAATACCGACTATGGAAACTAATCTTATAGGCGCAAATGAGAACGCAACAAATGAATCAATAAACAGCTTGATCTTGCGGGACATGGTCCATTTGGACTTGCCCACTTTACGCTGGGCTTTATCATAATAAATACTTTCTGAACTATATCCCAGCGTTAATATCTGCAATTGAATGGAGGAGTTCTGTTCAATATTGGCATCCAGGTTACCTTTCGCTTTCCGGCTGCAGAATACAATGTCAAATCCTTTTCCCGGGAATCGCTTGTCTACAAACTTCCGCATTAGAGAAGCGTAGAACTGGGAGAACCGGGTCTCAAACCAGGAATTATCTGTTGTTTCGCGGAAGGCGTAAACGATATCTACATTTTTGGCAGTAACAATTTCATAGCTTCTGTCGATCAGGGTCAGCGGATCCTGCATATCTGCAGGCAGAAAGATCACGTAATCACCGGTCGCATGTTTAATACCTGCGCGAACAGCAGCCTGTGCACCATAATTCTTCGAAAGCTTTAATACCTTGACCTCGTAATTACCGAATTGCTGCTCTTTTAATAATTCGATGGAGTTATCAGTGGATCCATCGTCTACCAATACCATCTCTACCTGATAGGGCTTATCAACAAAATAATTATTCAGGGTGCTGACAAGGTTGGGGATGTTGCCAGCTTCGTTTAAGAATGGTGTTATGATACTGATCTTGTTCATGGTACGTGTTAGTTTGGCCTGCATTTTCAATTATGCCGTGCGTGCCGATATAATTTCTACAATCTTTTTGACAGAGGTCAGTTCTTCAATTTCTTTCATCGAAAGGTCAAGCCCGAACGTGCTTTCCAGCTCAACCACCAGGTTCAGGTGATTGAGAGAATCCCATTCTGCCACCATTGGCTTCTCTGTGTTCATGTCCACTTCCACATTGTTTCCCATTGCTGCCTTGAACACTTCTTTAACCTTTCCGAGAATTTCGTCTTTATTGATAGTACTCATAATTATAATGCTTCAGAAAAATAATAAAAGAAACCGGTATTTTTTAGTGTACCAGCTCCGGTGATTCCTTTTGTAACGCTGTGTAAAATGTCTTTGCCGGTGCATTCTTGGCTGTTTCCTTAAACATGACGCCTGAAATTTCAGCTCCCCGCTGTGCCAGGTCTGCCTTTACATGGTTATAAAAATCGTTTTCGATCAGGCGGCCCAGGGCGCGACAGCTCATCAGGAAATTGCGCATCACTGCCTTATTCCCCTTCAGTTCCATAAGTATCAAACCCACCAGCCCATAATCGCCAAACTTGTCAGAAACCTTTAGTGAATAGACCTGGTTACCCTCCGCAATGAATTTCTCCAGTTGTGGGATGGTAAATATCTCTTTATTGAAATTGAACTGATTGGTCTTTTCGGTGAGCTGGGAAAGGCGTGGAAGTTCATTGGTATTATTTACCCCTATATCCATTTTGATCTCCAGGCTCTTTACATAGTCTTCAAATGAACCTACCGATGCCTTCACATCATTGCGCTTCTGTTCCGCGTAGTATTGTTCTGTTTTACCGAGGTCTTCTTTTGTCAGGCGTTTTCTTTTGAAAACATAATTGTTGGTCAGCCTGAGAAAATCGGTATATACTTCTGTCAGCTTCACAGTAGTTACTTCAGGTATCAGGCTTTTGATCGACTGAAGCTCAAATTCATTATCGTCAATAAAAATAAAGGAGGAAAGACCCAAACTCAATTCTTCAGCTGCCTGTTTCAGGTTCTCGGCCTTATTAGTCCAGTTTACTTTTTTAACCAGGAAATCATCCCATTTCAATGGCATGTTCAATTCATCAAATGCAGCTTTCACATCCGCTTCATTGTTCTTGGAACAAAGCCCGAGGATAAATCCTTCCCTTTTCTTTTCTACCAGGAATTCCTGCAGATAGAAGTAGAGAATACCTTTCGCGTTCCTGTCGCACTGAATGCCCTCCATTCCATCTTCACCCAAAATACCACCCCAGAGGGTATTATCGCAATCCAGGAAGATTGCCTTCTTTTCTGCCTGGCTGAGGAACTGTATGAAATTCTCCAGTTCAACAGTCAATGCTTCAAGCATCGGCTTGGTATAAGGCATCTGGTAAAGAAAGCCCAGCTTGAAATTATAAGCATGCTGTAATCCTATTTCAGTTACAATAGCCTTGAAATCGTAGAAATAAATATTGTTGCTGTTCAGCAGTTTTTGCAAAACAGGTTGTTGCTCCAGCAATACCTGCTCATGCTGTCCTGCGTTCGATTTTAATACGGAGGTATGCCGACCATTGAACAGGTTATTTGATACCAGGATATTTCCAGTGAATTGACCGGAAAGATTATGAACAGCATCCAGTATCTCGGTGATATAAGAATCGGCATAACGGAAGAAGTAGCTGTCGAAATGCACGATCAAAATATCCGTGCCTTCCAGCTTTCCCCCTGCCATTAATAATTCAGGTACAATTTTATCCGAGTAGGCATAATGCTTCACAGAAATGCCATTGCTTCCATTCAGCTTTTTAACTACCGGGTCAAAAGTAATATCTGATATGATCGAAATGTTCATGGTCTGTTATAATAAAAATTCTACTACCTGCCTGTTTCTTGAATAATAAAAATAAACGGGTCTGTTATCAAACAATATGGCCTGGATGGGACCTTTAACCAGGATCAGTTTATTCTTTGCTACTACGGCCTTCAGTTCTTCTTCGGATCCAATTTCATAACAAAAGTGATGAAAATTATTCCCGCTTTTTTGTAAAAAATTATACGTAAAGGCCTGGTCATTCAGCGGCTGGATCAGTTCTATATACGAATCTCCAAAATTCCTGTAAAGGGTAAGACGGCCATTCTGCACAGGATCAATCACATCATTTACCTTCTCTTCAAACAGCATGTTCTTTTCATACTGGTCAATATCCGCTACAATAAATCCTGTATGATGTAACTTCATTTCTTTAAAAATGTTGGATAAGTCGCATTATTTTACTGTAATCGAATTGCTCAAAATCGTTCTTCGTTATTTCCTGCACCACTGCAATCACCGTCACACCTTCTCCACTACCTACAATCACTTCTTTTTCTTCCACCGTTTTGAAACCCAGTTTCAGGTGCTGGCTCCATACAGAGCGATTGGCAATATTCGTCTGGCAATAAACCTTCTCCATTCCCAGTTGCTCAAAGCAGAGCTTCACTAAAAGGTACTCAGATTCAATGGCATTGACCGGATTGGTGACAATATAACGGCCAAACTCACCCGCTTTATTCTCAATATTATAGATCGAGATCGTGCCTTTGAACTCTCCATTCAGGTCCAGCACCTTAAAATTATAGGCACCTTCCCTGTTTTTGTTCTTGCTGATCCAGTTACGCTGGTCTTCCATAGTAAGAGTACTCTGGAATAAAAAGCGGTTATAGGCCGGGTCATTCCTGAGCCTGATCATCGCTTCAGCATCAGATTCCTCTATCGGAACCAGGCTTGTTTTTATTCCTTTTATCGAGATCATGGTCTGTTCCATTACATGGGTTCCATCAGGGTCAGGCCCTGATATTTAGTTTCATTAGCCAATAACAACTCGCCGGCTTTCAAACCGCCTGCCTGGAGGCGGATGATGGGATCATTGCCAATAGCTGATGGCAGAATGCCCATATGGCCACTGTGCACATGAACCGGGAAGAACCGGAGTCCTTTATTGCTGCAAACTCCTTCATCAATATCACCGCAGTACCTGAGCACAAATGGATCTTTCATCTGCTCCTGCAATTCCTGCAACTTAATGGGTGTGTCATCTCCAATCCAGTTCTGGTCAAAAGGATAGGCAGTGAAGATCACCGCTTCAGCATCCTTATACTTCTCAGGAATGGTAATATGAGGAAACCCACCGATAAAATCTACATTATCAAATTTGTACCTGTCCTTATGTTCGTCTTTATCGATAACAGCCAGGCCATCGCAAACGCGTGAGATCACCTTGGCCATATAAGGACCGAAATCATTATTACAAAGCAGGATGAATTTGTTCTTGTAAGGACAAAGGCCTGCATCGAAGATCTGCTTTACAGCCATATCACCGAGGTAATTAAACACATCCACTTCCGGATGCCGTTCATTGGTGGCGCCAAGTTTAAATCCTCTCTTTCTGATATAACGAATATCCATATCCGCCTCACGCCATTCCCAGGCTTCGTACATTAAAGGAATCACAACAGTATCCTTTGCGTATTTCAGCATTTCTTCATTCAGCGGACGAAGGTGCCCGCTATTGGTAATAATATCAGCCTGGGCAATGATATCCCTGGTGATCTTATCAATGAAAGTGATATCAAGGGGTTTGCCGGTATACGTTTCAATAACCTTTCTGGTATTGTCAAAAATCTCCTCCATCGTTCCATAACGATTGGTCCTTGTAAAGGCAAAGACTTTTGCACCGGCAAGAGCGGCCAGTATGGGAGTTACCACATAAGCACCACTTGCAGCTTCAGTAAGTACGGTCTTGCCTTTCAGATTCAGGTTAAGCGCTTCAACCCGCTTAACCAGTTTATCTATCAACATAATTAATACTTGTTGATGACTTCAATTACGTGGTTCACATCTTCCTCGCTCAGTTCAGCGAACATGGGGAGCGATAAGCAATGGGAAGCCAGGTATTCTGAATTAGGGAAATCGCCTTCCTTATGACCCAGGTGTGCGTATGCTTTTTGCATATGACAGGGAACAGGGTAATGGTAAGCTGGCTGAATGCCATTTGATTCAAGGTGCTTAACCAGTGAATTCTTGTCTTCAGTTGTTACTACAAAAAGGTGAAATACTGAATCAGCCCATTCAGGCTGAGCCTGCATTTTGATGGCAGGATTAGTGATCTCGTTCAGGTAACGTGATGCAATATGTCTCCTGCGGTTATTCCAACCTTCCAGGTATTTTAATTTGATAGTAAGAGAAGCTCCTTCCAGACCGCCCATACGGTAGTTGTAACCAACTTCATCATGGTAATATCTTACCACGCTTCCATGACTGCGCAGGCTCTGGATCTTCTTTGCATACGCTTCATTATTAGTGGTGATACCACCGCCTTCACCACAGGCTCCCAGGTTCTTGCCAGGATAGAAGCTGAAGGTTGCCATTTCGCCAAAGCCACCTACATTCTGTCCTTTATAACGTGCTCCCTGTGCCTGGGCAGCATCCTCAATGAATTTCAGATTATGCTTCTTGCAGATCGCTTCAACACCAGCAATATCAAAAGGCTGACCATAGAGGTGAACGCCAATGATAGCTTTAGTTCTTGGAGTGATCTTTTCTTCAATTTTTGTTACATCTATCTCCCATGTGTCTGCAGTACAGTCCACAAATACGGGAGTAGCGCCAGCATGGGTAGGGCCCCAGGCAGTAGCGATAAAAGTATTAGCCGGAACAATTACCTCATCTCCTGCTCCAATGCCCAGTGTAAGCATGGCGAGATGCAGCGCTGTGGTACCGTTATTCAATCCCAAAGCATATTTTGTTCCGCAAAATTCAGCGAAGTCCTTTTCAAATTCTTCTACAAAAGGACCACCAGTGAAAGCTGTTTTCTCATATACTTTTTCAAAAGCTTTAAAGATCTCATGTTTGATCTGCTGGTGCTGGCCCTTAAGATCAAGGCAGGGTATCTTCTTATCAGTCATTGTAATGCTCATATACTGTTAGTTTTTAGGGTTATTATACTTTTTTGTCAGGGTATTATACTGTTACTGTTGTTAGATTGTTTTGATCACTTTGGCAGGATTGCCAGCCACTACGGTCCTTGGCGGAACATTTTTTGTTACCACTGCTCCCGCTCCTACTAACGCGCCTTCACCAATGGTGATGCCACACAGAATGGTAGCGTTACTGCCAATGGAAGCGCCTTTCTTTACATGTGTCTCAACCACTTTCCAGTCTGCATCCGTTTGCTGTGAACCATCTTCATTAGTTGCGCGGGGAAAAAGGTCATTAGTGAACATAACGCCATGGCCGATGAAACAGTTATCCTCTATATGCACGCCTTCGCAGATAAAGGTATGGCTGGAGATCTTGCAGTTCTTGCCGATGGAAGCGCCTTTCTGTATCTCTACAAAAGCACCCACCTTGCTGTTATCATCGATGCTGCAGCCATATGCGTTCACAAAGTTGAAGATGCGCACACCTTCTCCCATGTTTACGTTATTGAGGCTCTGTTTATCGTTATTAATGGTGACTGTTTGCATACTTATCTTATTTTAACTTCCTTACCATTGTTCTTGATGGACTCCTGAGAAGCTTCCAGTATCTGGACTACTTTCATACCAAGGTAGGCATTTGCAAGGGGTTCCATCTGTGATATAATAGATTGTATGAAATCATTGGCCACACCGCTCAGCGCTTCCTGGAGGGAAAGCTTGGGAATGTATATATCACCCGTACGGTAATCCACCATGACCATCTTCCTGTCTTCATCCGTTTTGTGGTTGAATCCCGTATCGTAGATCTTTACCTTTTCAGAAGGTTCAAGGTCATTGTACACGATCATTTTCTTGTCACCGCCAATCAGTGTCTGGCGCACTTTCACGGGAGAGGTCCAGGAACAGTTGAAGTGGGCGATGAATTCAGAATCGTAGTTCACCGTCATGTAGGCAATGTTCTCGATATTGTTGCGAGTATGGGAAACACCGGTGGCATTGATGCTGAATGGTGCTTTCTTGATTAAATAGATGAGAATGGAAATATCATGCGGAGCAAGGTCCCAAAGTACGTTTACATCCGGCTGGAACAATCCAAGGTTGATACGTGCTGAATCAAAATAGCGGGGAGTGCCAATTACCTGATTGTCGATAATTTCCTTCATTTTCTGGATGGCTCCAGTATATAAGAAGGTGTGGTCAACCATCAAAAGCAGATTCTTCTGTGAAGCGAGGTTGATCAATTCTTCAGCTTCAGCCACGGAAGAGGTCATGGGCTTTTCAATCAGCACATGTTTGCCATTTTCCAGGGCTTTTTTGGCGAGTGGATAGTGAGTGAATACAGGAGTAGCAATTACTACTGCATCAATTTCTTTCGATTTGATGATTTCTTCTGCATCGGAAACACCTTTTACAGAAGGGAAAGCTTTGGCCAGCTGTGCCAGCCTGTCGGTACGGCCGTCTGCCACCATCTTGACAGAGCAGTTAGCAGCGGTAAAGAAATTACGAACAATATTGGGACCCCAATATCCGTATCCGATAACGCCGATGTTAATGTTAGTCATCTTGTTTTATTAATTAAGCAGTCAATGATTACACAATTATATATGGGGCTTCACGGATGAGGAATTTGCATGCACAGGTTGCCGGTTAGCAGATACACTATTGGCTGGCAACTACTACATCTCAGATATGATAATGCGGAAAGACGATAGGAACATGGGTACTTACGATATAAAGTGGCTTTCGTCAGAAGAGAATAGAACCCGACAGGAGCGTCAGAAATCCAAACTATTGATCAATTGACAGTTAGAATACTGGATTATGGGCTCAAAAATATAAAAAAATTGAAACTATTCCTATCTTTTTTAAAAACATTGTAGAAATTATGATAATACGCTCAAAATCAGTATCATTGTACTTGGTTTTGAGCCCCAAAAATCATTGATTTTTGACCCTTTTTTTGGTGCTATTTTTATCCCTTGTGCAGCTGTTTCAGGCTATTGATTTGAGGGCAAAAAAAGGAGTGATTTTAATCCGCCGCGGCGGATGATTAGCTGCATTTATCCCGCCTATGGCGGAGACCGCTTTCTTCTAATTCCAAAGTGAAACCGCCCTGGTAGTTATATAATATTATAACCGTGCGTTTTGAACAGGTCGCCAATTGCGCCCTGGCGGCACAAATCCCTGGATTACCCATCAAATAGCTGAATAAAACTCTCTTGTAATTCTGTTTATGAAAACGAAACTAACCGCTACTTCTCTGGACAAGTTAAGCACGCCTCTGTTTTTCCTGTTGCTTTTCCTTTACCAATTCCTGTTTACACTGCAGGGAATTGACTTTTTAGATGAAGGCTTTTCGGCAACTTTTTACCAGCAATTTTATCATGATCCACAATCTGTACAGTATAATTTTTTATACTGGCTTTCAGGTCTTGTTGGTGGAACATGGTATTATTTATTCCCCGGATCAGGATTATTGGGATTACGATTCCTGGCTATTATCTGCACCATGTCTACAATGATAATGGTGTACAACCTGCTAAAACCATATTGCAATCGCACGCATATTAAAATTGGTTTAGCCCTCGTAACACTGGCTGTTTGCTGGAACCCTAAAATATTCCACTATAACTTTTTATCCATTGTATTATATACAGGAACGATTAGTCTGTTATTTAATGGCTTAAAGAGAAATAAATGGATCCTCTTCTTTCCGGCAGGTGCATTGGTTGCACTGGATTTCTTTGCGAGAATCCCGAGTATCCTTAACCTCGGACTGGTAGTGGTGATTGCGTTCTATGGTTATCTGAACAAGAAATCTATATGGACTATTATAAAGCAGTCGCTCATATTTGGTGCAGGCTTCATTTTCATGGCAGGCGCTGTTTTGCTGTTCATGAAAATAATCGGGCAACTGGAAGTGTACCAGGGAGCCTTGCATATTGCATTCTCTATGGGTAAGAGTGATGCCGCAGATTCTGAATACGGCTTTGTAAAGCTGCTCATGCAATTCTTCGGGTCGTATAATGCAGCACTTTATTTCTCTTTCTATATTCTGATACTGCTTTTACTGGCTGCTATTGGACCCAAATATGCAAAGGATACTTTCCGCATTCCAAACTGGATTACCACCATTGGCAAAATTGCCTGTCTGGTTCTCGCTGCCCTGATCGTATTGAAAGGATTGGAAATACTGATACGGCTTTATGTGGGAATTACCCTGATCACAGCCATCCTGATCTTAATCACACATAATAGTAAAGAAGTAAAGACGCTGATGCTGGCGGGAACCTATGTTTCGCTTACTTATGCATTGGGAAGTAGCGCCGGAATTTTCACTGCTGGCGTACATATATTCTGGATAGCGATGCCGATTGCCATAGATTTCATTTTGAACCTGACCAACTTTAATAACAATCTCCGCATTGGGTATAAGAATGAAACAGAATTCAAGACAGACCTGTTTGTATCCATGCCGCAAATGCGGAATATCAAATTTTATATCATTGGACTCTGTGTGCTTGGCGCAGTTTATCATCAGTGGAATTATCCTCTGCATGATGAGGCCAACCGGTTGAACATGCGGTATTCGATCAATAACAAATACGTGCGGGGAATATTCACTATAAAGGAAAAGGCAGATGCTACCAATGAACTCCTGGAAAAAACGAGTGCTTTCATAAAACCGGGCGATTATGTTGTGTCCTTCCATTCCTTCCCCATGTACCATTTCATGACCAATACACGGCCGTTCAGTGGTAATCCCATGCCGTGGTATTATCAGCCGGCTGCTTTTAAAGACCAGTTATATAAGGCTGTTGAGCGGACCAAAACATTACCCTTTGTAGTCCTTCAAAAAATAAAAACTACACCTAATGATCATGGGGACTGGCCTGATCCCTGGCCCAGTGATCCCATCTTCTATAAGCCGGAAACAGATGCTAAAACGCTTAAACACGAGGCGGTTATGCAGGAGTTCCTTAATAAGTTCGGCTATACTACTGCCTGGGAGAATGATTTGTTCAAACTGATGGTACCTGGAAAGTCAGGAGGCTGGACCATGTACCCTCCTTTGAGCGGGATGGGTTCCCCAGCTGGCGAGGTGAAGCCGTAGCCGGTTAACTAATTGGCACAGTTTTTTTAACCCTTACCATATTATTCATCTTAAAACGTGAATGTTATGGACAAAATGGAAGTAAAAGGCCAAATGAACGAGTGGAAAGGCAAACTCAAACAGAAGTATGCCCAGTTAAGTGATGATGATCTGAAATATGAAGAAGGAAAAGATGATGAATTTTGGGGACGTGTGCAGAAAAAAACGGGCAAGGCAAAGGATGACCTGGTGAAGTGGCTGAAAGGTGTAGGATAATAAAATTAAAGTTTGCCTAACGGCATTTCAGGCCGTCCGCCACAGGCGAGACGGCTTTTTTTATTTATATCGACTGTTATATGCCCGTCGGGTCTGACTACCAGAATACAGTGTATAATGCAGCCAGTATTCCGCAGATGATCACGGAACCGATGATAAAAGGAGTTGAAACCCTGAAAAGCGATCTATCTACTTCTATTTTGTGCTCTTCATTTTCCAGTTTTGGTTTTGCAAGGCTGATAATGATCATCAGAATGGCAATAACAAAAAACGTGATCGTCATTCTGTCAAGAAAAGGATAATCCGGGAAAGCTCCGTTTGTCCAGGAAGGAAGAAATTTCAGGACGGCGGAAAAAGGAACAGTAAGTATGGCGCCGGCCAGTGCTGCCTGCGAAGTAGTTTTTTTCCAAAACATTCCTAATAGAAACACAGCCAAAACACCAGGCGAAAAAAACCCTACATACTCCTGTATAAACTGGTAAGCCTGATCCAGGGACCTTAAGGAAGGCGTGACAATTGCAGCCAGGAACATCGATATAATTACCGCCCATCTACCCGTGCGCACTACTTTTTTATCAGAAGCATCCTTATTAAAATACTTCTTATAAATATCGAGAGAAAAAATGGTAGAAATGCTGTTTGCTTTACCTGCCAGTGATGCAACTATTGCGGCTGTCAATGCAGCAAAGGCTACACCTTTCAATCCTGCAGGCAATAAATTCATCAATGTAGGATAGGCGTGGTCAGGTTTAAGAACCCCTGCCTCATCCACCATCTCCTGCTGGTAAAGTCCCTTGTTGTGCAGAACATACATTATTATTCCGGGCAATACAGCAATAACAGGAACCAGTAATTTCAGGAAAGCGGCAAA
>JAJKIP010000300.1 GCA_021154405.1 Segetibacter sp.
TATTCTGTAGCCCAATTTTTATATGTTCCCGAAGGCGTAAATGCGGTTGACTACTATACATTAAGAAATGAACAGAACTGGCAGGATTTCAACGGAAATTACCTTGTTCGCAGGGCTGCACAGTATACTGATGCACAGATCCAGCCTTACAGGGATGGAACAAAACAGTCATACAATTGGCTGGATCAGGTATTTAAGAAAAACACGCCTGTGTATGAGACTAACCTTAGTGTTGATGGGGGAACCGACAAATTACGTTACTACTTTAATTTCGGCTATACAAAACAGGAAGGGTCTTATAAAAGTAATGACCTTGTGTCCGAGCGCTTTTCACTGCGTAATAATATAGATGCCACGATCACAAAAGGACTGAAGGCAAGAATTCAGATAGGAGCCGTTCTGGTGAATACAAAAGAACCGAATGGTTCAGGCTGGACTTCCTATAAGATCGCCTGGCTGGAACGCCCAGACCTGCCTTACTATTCTAATGATAATCCCGCATACCTGAATGGGGAAAGCAATCTGTTTCAGGCCGATAATCCGCTTGCGCTCACTAACAAAGAGTTTGTAGGGTTAAACACAACCAGGGATAAAAGATACAATGGGACCCTGAAGCTGGAGTATGAGATTCCTGGAATCAGGGGGTTGTCAATTAAAACCCTGTATGATTACACCATGAACCTTCCTGATTATAATAATTACAGGCACGCCTATAATTTGTATGTGTATAATTCAGGTCCTAATACCTACTCTAACGCTTTAAAGAACAATCCTTCCACGATAGAGAAAGGAACAAGTCTGAACTACGACAGAACTATGCAAGGTGGAATATACTATGCCAATACTTTTAGAAAGCATAGTATTAATGCCTTTGCTCTTTACGAGGGTACCTATCAGCAACGGGAAAATTTCCTCGCATCCCGTCAGCTGCTGATCGAATCCCAGTACCTGTTTGCAGGTGAGGCTAATACCAGCCAGGTTGGTAACCAGACTACGCTGTTCGACCGCGCAGGTAAAGCTTTGGTAGGATCAGTAACTTATGACTTTGCTAAAAAATACCTCTTCGATTTCAAGTTCCGGTATGATGGATCTTCCCGTTTTCCTCAGGGTAAGCGTTTTGGATTCTTCCCGGCAGTGTCTGCTGGATGGCGTATAAGTGAAGAGAGTTTTGTCAAGGATAAATTTGATTGGCTTTCAGATCTGAAAATAAGAGCTTCGTATGGAGAACTTGGGGATGACGCCTCAGCAAATAACTATCCTCCTGCCCCAGGATACAGCCTTACAGGTAGTAGCCAGGGATGGTATTTTGGCGATGTGTTGAATGGAGGTGTTACTGTACAACCCCTTCCCAATCCAAATCTTACCTGGTATAAGGCTAAATCTTATAACCTCGCTCTGGATTTTGGGTTACTCAAAAATAAAGTTACCGGTACTGTTGAAGTATTCAGAAGAGATCGTACAGGAATTTTGGGAAGTGCCGCTGTGGTTATTCCAGGAACAGTAGGTGCCAGCCTTCCCCAGTTAAATCAGAATAATGACCGTGTTTTTGGTTATGAATTGCAGGCTACTTATCGTAACCGCACTAAAGACTTTTCTTATTACGCAACCGGTCAGATATCTTCTACAAAATATATGAGGCTGGATTGGGTAGAAACACCTGCAAGCAACTCATACGACTATTGGAGAAACCGCACGAGTGGACGTTACCAGAATATCTGGTGGGGTAATGAATCTGCTGCCATGTTCACTTCCATTGATCAAATACGGAACTTCAAAGGAGTTCCTGTAGGTCAGGGTACATTACCTGGTGATTGGTATTTAGTAGACTGGAATGGCGATGGAGTGGTTGATAATAGCGACCAGCATCCGATTGCTACTACCGGTCTTCCGGTATTTAACTATGGCATTTCAATTGGTGGCTCCTGGAGAAATTTTGATGTTGCGCTGGATTTCCAGGGCGCTTACGGTGTTAACGTTCAATATGGTGAAGTACTTGTTGAAGCATTATCTTTTGGGGGACAGAATACATTGTCATACTTCATGGACCGCTGGCACCCGGCAGATATTAATGCAGATTATTTCTCTCCGAAAACACAATGGGTGGGTGGTTATTATCCTGTTACCGGTCATGATGGACGCAGATCAGGCTCTAACGGCATAATGAACGCATCTTATATTCGTCTGAAAACCGCTGAGATTGGTTATACACTCAATCCCAAACTGCTTTCAAGAGTTGGAATGAAGGATGTAAGAGTATTCGTAAGCGGATATAATCTGCTGACTTTTACTCCGCTTAAAAATGTGGACCCTGAGCGTCCAGGCATTAACAGTGGTGGTGCTTCTACCAGTGGTATCGATTTTTATAATGACCCAATTACTAAAACCTTCACAGGTGGCGTAAGAGTCAGATTATAATAAACACAATGAACAAGTTTAATATGAAAAAAAATATTTTAATTTATTCGGCGCTTTTGACAATGATGTTTGTCTCCTGTCAAAAGCTAGACCTGCAGCCAAAAGGTATCCTGGGTGAACCCGAACTGTTTGGCAATGAGTTTGGGGTAAAGAAATACTTTACAGGTCTTTATAACTATCTCCCCATAGAAGATTTCGTTTATTATGGGTCTAATCCTAATAACGGTAATCCATACCGCCCCGGTGGTAATTATTGGGACGCGTGTAAAAACAGCCAGGGAAACTGTAGTGGAGAGTTCTTTAATACCTGGCAGGGAGTAAATAATGGGGGTGCTGCTTACTGGCCTTATGACAGGATCCGGGAAGTCAACACGTTTATTATCAATTTCCCAAAATACCAGGCCGGTTACCAGGCAGCAACCTATAATGCGTTAATGGGAGAAGCCTACTTCCTCCGTGCATTCTACTATTCTTCGCTGGCCAAGCGTTACGGTGGAGTTCCGATAATTAAAGACATACAGGATCCGCTGGGAGATCAGGCTGCATTGCAGGTTCCCCGCAATACAGAGTATGATACCTGGAAATTTATCTATACTGACCTGAAATTTGCAATGGACAATTTGCCTGCAACCAGTGAAAGGGGTCGTGCCAACAAGTTTGTAGCGGCTGCGCTTATGAATCGTACAATGCTTTATGCGGGTTCTATAGCAAAGTATACTCAGTACAGCGGTCTTAGTGCAGAAAAAGCTATCCAGGGTGGTTTTGCAGGGATAGATCCAGCTAAAGCAAATGAGTTTTTTCAATATGTTGTGGATGCTGCTGCTGTAATTGCAACTGGCCCCTATACTTTGTATAATAAGGACGCTGACAAGGCAACGAATTTTGCCAATGTTTTCCTGGATATAACTTCACCTGAAAACATCTTTATTAAAGATTTTGACGTGAATGCTCCAAGAAATACCTTCCTGAATCACAGTTATGATGCGCTTATGTGTCCATTTCCGGATATGACTTCAAATGTTGGCGCTGAAAGTTTTCCTTCTTTGGATTTTATGGAATTATATGAAATGACACCTTATGTAAATCCTGACGGAACACCAGTTCGTTTCACCAACAGAAGCGATATCAAAAACGGTATGGAACCTCGTATGAGAGGAACCATGTATTTTGATGGTGATGTTTTAAGAACAAAGGCATTCAGTATCCAGAGAGGTGTCTATAAAACCTATGCCGGAACTGCAGCTGATGCCCAGGCCGGAAGTAATGCGGCTCCTATCAATAGTGGCGGCAACCGCATTTTAGGTGGAAGAAATGCAACTACAGTAGTTAATGGTGTTACATTAAATGTCACTGGTGCTCACGGAAATTTTGATAACGAGGGCGGAGAAAATAATGGTTTTGGTTCTGCTTTCGTACGTAAATATATTAACGCTGCCCAGCCTAAATCTGATGTAGACCTGTATCGTAGCGGTCAACATTGGGTAGTATTCCGCTTGGGTGAGGTATACATGAATACGGCTGAAGCCCTTTATGAATTAGGCAAAAGAACGGAGGCGTTCGATCTAATCGAAAAAATCCGTACGCGTGCAGGATGTGCTGTTGTGAGACCTGCAATTGATCAATCAATGACAGGTACTTCTACAATAAACAAAGCGGCTTACAATTACCAGATTGAAAAATCCCTGCAATTTATCCGCGATGAACGCGAGCGTGAACTGTACGCAGAAAATCATTGGTGGTGGGATCTGCGCAGATGGAGATGTGTTGACCAGGTGTTAAATAATTTCCGTCCAAGAATGCTTAGCTGCTATTTTGTTGCTAACGAAGGAAAATATATTTACCTGGATGAATCAAACCGACTTAACAGGACCTGGACAGCCAGCAGGGCCAGTATTTATGAACCAATACCTGGCGGTGAAATTAATAAGAACGGCAAGCTGTTGCCTAACAACCCCCTGTATTAATAAACAATTATTAAAATTATGAAGAAGATAACTTATATAGTTTTAGGGATAGCGCTCATAGGGCTTGCATCCTGCTATAAGAAGGATAACTACGATGGACCTGATTCGGGTGTTAGCGGTAAGATCATTGATTCCTACACTGGCCAGCCACTACTTTCTTCACAAAACGACTGGCAACTTCGTATTTGGGAAAAATCCTGGACGGCATCTACTGCTACTAACCAGAATATTCCGATCAAGCAGGATGGAACTTACAATAACTCCAAATTGTTTTCAGGAACCTATGACATTAGTGTTAACACCGGTCCTTTCTGGCCAGTAGATACGGCAAAGAATGTAACATTTAGCAAGGGCGGAGGCAATACCAAAGATTTTACAGTGACCCCTTATCTGCAGGTAATTGATTTTACTACTTCACTGAGTGGCACAACGCTGACAATGACATGCCGCCTGAAAGCTCCAAAACGTATTGGACTTCCGGATCTGTATGATATTAAGCCTTACATAAGCCTTACTCAATTTGTAGGTGAATCCAACTACATTAACATACCTGAATATAACAGTCAGAAAATTCAGTCGCCCAGGAAAAATTGGGTAACATTATACGGAGATGTTGATACAAGCCCTGTTATCACATTCACAGGGATAGCCCTTAAGTCTGGCTATACCTACAATGTGCGCATAGGTGCGAATGTTAACACAGGAAACAGGCCGTTTAATTATTCTGAGATAAAAACGGTTGTGGTACCATAAACTTTAACAATCGAAATCATAAACATCATCCGGGGGTGTCTCAATCTTTTGGGACACCCTTTTTTACAAAAGACACAGATCATATTATGAACGGGTATCCTATTGTTAATTGTGATTGACTATTAAATAAAAAAATTGTGATGAAGTTTAGCAGTGTAATATCAGTGAAGCTGATTCTTGTTTTTCTGCTGGGGGTGAATAATATCACCTACAGTCAGAAGGTTCTTTCCTATGTAGACCCCTTTGTTGGGTCAGGCGCACACGGTCACGTATTTGTTGGAGCAAGTGTTCCTTTTGGTGCGGTACAGGTTGGCCCAAACAATTTTTATAAAGGATGGGATTGGTGTTCAGGCTATAATTACAGGGATAGCATGCTTATTGGCTTTGCTCAAACCCACTTAAGCGGTACCGGCATTGGTGATCTTGGGGACGTATTGATCATGCCCTATACAGGGGCAGTAAAACTCAATAAAGGCATTGAGACGCAGCCAGGAAGTGGCTATGCCTCAAAATATTCACACAAAAACGAAACGAATACACCCGGCTTCTATTCAGTTAAATTGCTGGATTATAACGTAGATGTTGAACTGGCAGCAACTGAAAGAGTAGGGTTTCA
>JAJKIP010000301.1 GCA_021154405.1 Segetibacter sp.
AAGATGCCTATTCAAAAAGGGCGTCTTCTCCTACCAAACAGGGTGAGATCATGGCAATGGGCATCCCCCTGATATGTAATGATATTGGTGATACCGGCAAGATTGTGGAAGCATCAGGCGCAGGGATATTGGTAAAACAGTTTGAGGCATCGGCGTACCAGGGAGCAGTAGAGAAATTGCCCTACCTGTTAAGTATTGATAAAAAGAATATCCGCAAAGCTGCATTTGAATATTATGACCTGGCAAATGGTGTTGCCACTTATGCGGAAGTTTACAAAAGATTGACCAGTAAATAACTCTTTGCAAATGGCTGAAATAATAAAGGAGCTATTAGCTCCTTCCCGGACGATGCAGATTAATAATAAGTCCATCAAATGTTATGACGAAATGGGTAGCAATATTGACGAAACTACCGTGCGGTCCTTTGGAGAAGAATGGAAGGCATTTCATGATTTTGACGTCAAAGAGCTTAATCGCATAGGCGATGAGTATTTTGATATTGTAACGCCAGCTATGTATGGCAAAGACAAAATAGCTGCAGATTTTGGGTGTGGTACTGGAAGATGGAGCAAATATTTTTCTAATAGGGTAGGGGCTATTGCTGCCATTGACCCGAGTGAAGCAGTTTATTCCGCCGCCGCATTGCTGGATGGTATTGAGAATGTTCAGTTATTTAAGGCCTCAATTGATCACTTGCCTTTTAATGATAATTATTTCGATTTTGGTTTCAGCCTCGGTGTGCTGCACCATATACCTGATACCCAGAACGCCATGACTTCATGCGTTAAAAAAGTGAAACCCGGCGGCCATTTTCTGGTATATCTGTATTACAACTTCGATAACAGGGGCAAGCTGTTCAAATTTGTGTACTGGTTATCCAACCTCATACGCCTTATAGTGTCACGTCTGCCCGGGAAGGCAAAACGGATTATTTCTGATATTCTGGCTGTTACCTTATATATGCCATTTGTTGGCCTTTGCCGTTTATTACGCAGGCTGGGGGTTTCAGAAAAGATCAGGCAGAAAATTCCCCTGCAGATTTATGAAAAAGCCTCTTTTTATATCATTCGGAACGATGCGTTAGACAGATTTGGAACCCCGCTTGAGCAACGGTTTACCAAAAAGCAGATAACCGAAATGATGGTAAGAGCCGGATTGACTGATATTATTTTTTCACCCTTTGCTCCCTATTGGCATGCAGTCGGCAAAAAAAAGTGACAATAAAAGAGTTTATTTTCTTGTACCCGCACCGTTAGGCATATCTCCCGGTCAACGTTTCAGGTTTGAACATTATCTCAAACACCTGGAACAGAAAAATATCGGCTACACCATAAGTTCCTTTTACAATTCAGAAGGATGGCAGATAATTTTTAAAAAGGGCGGGTTTCTGAAAAAAATAGGAATGGTACTGAGTGGGTTTGGCAGGCGGTACTCGGATCTGTTCCGTATGCGCGATTATGATTATGTTTTTATTTACCGGGAAGCCGCACCCGTAGGTCCACCGTTGTTCGAGTGGATCATTGCAAAGTTCCTTAAGAAGAAAATTATATATGACTTTGATGATTCGATATGGGTCCCCTTTTCTTCGCAATATAACCGGATTACACTTTATTTCAAATGGTTCAGCAAAATTGCCGTTATTTGCAGGTGGTCATATAAGGTATCAGTAGGCAATGATTATCTCCTGAAATTCTCCAGCCAGTATAACCAGAATGTGGTGATTATCCCAACTGTGGTGGATACAAAAGACGTTCATAACCAGGTTAAAGATCATTCGGCAAATTCGTTGGCTATTGGCTGGACAGGCACTTTTAGTACACTTAAATATCTAAACATAGTATTGCCAGTTTTACAAAAGCTGCAGGAAAGATTCAACTTTGATTTTATTGTTATTGCAGATAAGGATCCTGAGCTGGCGTTAAAGAAGTATAAATTCATTCGCTGGAATAAAGAAACAGAGGCTGCCGATATTTTGATGATGCATATTGGACTTATGCCTTTAGATAATGATGAAGTGTCATGGGGAAAATGCGGATTAAAGGCCATACAGTATATGGCGCTGGGGATACCACCGGTAGTGTCTCCCGTAGGGGTCAATAATGTGATCATTGATAATGGTCAGAACGGATTTATCTGCAATGAGCCGCAGGAATGGGAAGCTGCGTTGGAAAAGCTTTTAACGGAAATACCCCTTAGAACGAAGATGGGTGCCGCCGCAAGGGTGAAAATAGAGTCTGATTATTCAGTAAAAGCAACGCTGGATAATTTCTCAGCGCTTTTCTCCTAATAATAGTATTGAATGCTACTGGAAATTCAGTTTTTTTCGGTTAATGATATTATCCTGGTACCGGTATGCCTGGTGATCATGTTTGCCATCATAAGATGGCGGGCAAATCGCTGCAGGGACGAAAAGCTGAAGAAATATTATTACAAGGCATTTTACTATAAGGTATTTTTCGTTTTTGCTTTCACCGTTATTACTGAATTCTATTTTGGAGGTGGTGATACAAGCCTGTATTACCAGGCTGTAAAGGACCTGCGGTATGCAGTCAATGATGACTTTACGAATTTCTGGGAAATTGTCACCTCTTCTAAACTTGAATCGAACAGTCCACTGGCTCCGTTTTTCCTATATGATAACTACGTAGATTACACGTTTAACTATATGCAGGGTGCCAGTAACTTCTCTGTTCCACGCCTTGGTTTTTTTGCTTCCCTGCCCTTCTTTAATAGTTATCTGTGTATCTGCCTTTGTATTGGCATGTTTGCACTGGGAGGCGCCATTCGATTGTTAAAGGTGTTTTATTACTATTATCCCAATGCGCTTAAAGAAATTGCTCTCGCAACACTATTCCTTCCCAGTGTTGTTTTTTGGAGTTCCGGATTGTTGAAGGATACTGTTTGTTTTGGTGCAGTTGGTTTTACGCTTTACGGTCTGTTGAATATATTTATTCGAAAGCGGAAATATACCAGCTCTATCTTCTGGGTACTGCTGGGAGGTTATTTCCTTTATAATATTAAAACCTATATATTTCTTGTATTGCTGCTGGCTGTTATTATCTGGATATTTGCAGAAACAAACAAGCTTATTAGGGACCGGACGCTGCGACAGATATTTGCCTTGCTTACGTTTTCGGTGGCTTTAGGTGCTGGATACTTTCTTTTGGAATATTTTACTTCAGAATCGACTTTAAAGCAGTATCAGCTTGACAATATCCTATCTGCTGCCGAAAACCAGCGGAATACTTACAAAACGCTTTATGAAACGATGGATCAAACACAGCAGACCTCTTATTATAGTATACAGGCAAGTAATCCAGCGCTGCTATTAATAAACAGTATAGGCGCCACTTTTTATCGCCCCTTCCCCTGGGAAATAAAATCTGTTGCGGCCATATTATCCGCTATTGAAGCCCTTGCTTTTGGAATATTGACCATCTATCTTTTCATAAAAAGAGGATTATTGCTTCCATTCAAGACCATTATCAGGAATCCCCTTATATTATTGTGTTTTATTTTTGCAATTGTGTTTGCCATTGGGGTTGGAGCATCTACCGCAAATTTTGGCACCTTATCCAGGTATAAGATTCCCTGTATGCCTTTCTTTACGATCATGATTCTTTTAATATATAAAACCACTTTGCTACGATATCCAAACTGGCTTAACAGGATATTAGGGTATCCTAAAAACTGACATCATGTGCGGCATTGCCGGTTCCATAAATCATTCGCTTGATATTCCCCGCCTGACCAGATGTATGTATCATCGGGGACCGGATGAACAAACAACGTTCACCGAGCACAATCTTATTTTACATCATCACCGGCTTGCGATACTGGATGTTTCAGGAGGCCATCAGCCAATGTATTACCAGCACCTGGTGATCATTTTCAATGGAGAAATATATAATCATCTGGATGTAAGAAAGAAACATGGATTGGACTGCCAGACTAATTCCGATACAGAAACTATTTTGCATGCGTATGCAAAACTTGGCCCTGCATGCCTGAATGATTTTGATGGAATGTTTGCACTGGCAATCTATGATAAAAGTACAAGGGAACTTTTTCTGGCAAGGGACCGTGCAGGCAAAAAGCCACTTTATTATTTTACAGATAATAAAAACCTGGTGTTTGCCAGTGAACTGAATGCGATCAGTACCCAAATGGAGCTGCAGCCTGATGAAAATAATCTTCACCAGTATGTGCGGATGGGCTATTTCTATAAATCAGCTACTCCTTATAAAAATGTTCGGGAACTGCCTGCTGGTAGTTATGCCCTGATTGCCCTGGATAGACCGGAACCGAGGATAACACACTGGTGGAATATCCATGAACATTATTTACAGAAATCCAGTGACGATTTCTCTACTTCATTAGCGAAAATAGATGACATGCTACAACTGGCTGTAAAGAGAAGGGTAGAATCATCTGACCTTGAAGTGGGTTCTTTCCTGAGTGGAGGTATTGATAGTGGGCTTGTATCCGCCATTGCAAAAAAGTATAACTCCACATTGAAAACATTTACTGTTTCATTTGATGGAGAGTATGATGAGGCCCCACTTGCAAAACTGGTGGCCGAGAAATATGAAACCAGGCATTATGAGATAAGGATCAACTTTGATAACCTTGTCAATGATATAGAAAAAATACTCTGCAATTATGGTGAACCTTTCTTTGATAGCTCAGCCATACCCAGTTATTATGTGAGCAGGGAAGCTAAAAAGCATTTGACAGTAATTCTAAATGGCGATGGCGGTGATGAAGTGTTTGGAGGATACCGTCGTTATGTGCCTTTTGCGAAATATGATTTCTTTAAGCCCGGATTTGCTGTAAAGAGTATGGCCTCTCTTGCAAAAGCTGTACTGCCAGTTCCTCATAACAAGAAAAGCAAATACAATTTTCTGTATCGTTTGGCGGATCTGGCGAGTAAAAACGGTCTGGATACCTATTTGTCTGCCACTATTGACAGTTTTGAAGGTCTCGAAAAATACCTCACTGCCAACAATTCAATACTGAATGCGGTAAAGCAGGATTTTTCAACTATTAATGATACTCCCTTAAGTGGTCTGCAGAAGATCATGAATCTTGATTTTGATAATATCCTTGCAGGAAACCTGCTTGTGAAAATGGATATTGCCACAATGGCTCACTCTCTGGAAGGCAGAAGCCCTTTGTTAAGCAAAGACATACTGGAATATGTACCTGGTATCAATGATGAGTTTAAAATAAAAGGCCAGCAGACCAAATACCTTCTGCGCAGGCTGGCAGAAAAATATTTGCCTGCAGAATTGATCAATCAACCCAAGAGAGGATTTGAGATCCCATTAAAGAAGTGGATCGACGGTCAATTGAAGGATATGATCGCTTCCTATATTCTGCCAGGTAATGCATATTGCCAGCAATTTGTTCAAAAAGGATTTGTGCAGCAATTATGGGAGCGGAAAATAAAAACTGGAGATGAAAAAAGGGCAAAAATGCTCTGGACCCTTTTTGCCCTTGAAGTTTGGCACAAAAAAGTTTACCTGGGAAAGAATGAAATGGCGTCTGAATCAAAGCTGGCTGCACAGCACTGATGTAAACTATGAAAGCTGTAAAGAAGAAAGTGGCGATCATTGAAAATCATGAACTGGGTATTTATTCTATCCGGCATGATCTGGTAAAAGCAATCGCTGATCAATATGAGGTAACCGTGCTAACGGAAGTGGATGATTCATTTAAGAATGGAGACCTTGAACAGGTGGTTCGCTTCATCGATGTTGGAAAAAGTGTAATGAATCCCATAACTGCCCTTCAATATCAGAAACGGTTGAGAAAGGCACTGGATGAAATCAATCCTGATGTAGTACTTACGTTTACAATACGGCCGGCAATCTATGGGAATATGGTTACCCGCAAGTTGAAATTGCCTACCATTTCTACTATTACCGGAACAGGCCCTCTGTTTGAAAGTAATAGCCTGTCCTACCGGATTGCACGTATGCTATACAAATTTGTGCTGAAGAAAACGAAGTTTGTATTTTTTCCCAACTATGATGATCTCGAAGCTTTTATTAAAGTAGGATATATAACGCGTGAGCAGGCAAAGCGTGTTCCTGGGTCTGGCATTAATTATGAAAAGTTCTCTCCGCAATCTTCTGCCAGAACAGATGGGAATTTTGTTTTCCTTTATATTAGTCGCCTTTTAAAAGATAAAGGGGTAATGGAGTATGTAGAGGCAGCTTCTATTGTGAAAGAGCAGGTCCCTTCCGCGGAGTTCCATATTGTGGGTCCGTTATGGGGCGGAAATAAAAAATCATTGACAGTAACTGCAGCAGAACTCAAAGGATGGATTGATAAAAAGTGGATCGTATATCATGATAAGCAAAAGGATGTACGTCCATTTATCGCTGATTCCGATTGTGTGGTGATGCCTTCTTACCGGGAAGGTATGAACAATGTATTGCTGGAGGCAGCCAGTATGGCGAAGCCGCTGATCACAACAAATGTGACAGGCTGCAGGGATATTGTGGATGATGGAATAAATGGATTGCTTTGCGGGGTCAGGGATGGTAAGGACCTTGCTGAAAAAATGAAACAGATGATAAACCTTCCCGTATCACAGCGGGAATCAATGGGGCAGAAAGGAAGGGAGAAAATGATCAGGGAATTTGACAAGAAACTGGTAATCAAAATATATTTGCAGGCAATTGAGGAGGTGATCAATGAACAATAATCCTGCTTCTTTTACCCTGTCTATCGATTGGGAAGATTTTTCACAGCTGCTGGGTCGCGACCATACCGGTGTGGTAACACCCCCTGTAGGTAAAACTATTGACAGGCAGACGGACCTTGTGCTGAATCTGCTGAATGATTCAGGAAAGAAAGCCACTTTTTTCATCCTCGGAATGTTGGCGCAGTATCGTCCTGATCTGGTCAGGAAAATAGCAGGGGAAGGACATGAGATCGGCATGCATGGTACCCACCATATACGCATGAATACACTTGACCGGAAGAAAGCTTTCGAGGACCTGAGGGATAATTACAACCTGGTTACCGATATCATAGGAGCACCTGTATATGGATACAGGGCGCCTTATTTCTCTGTAAATGAGACCAACCTTTATGTGCTCGAGATCCTTAGTGAGCTGGGTTGTCTGTATGATAGCAGCATTTTCCCAGTCAAACTAAAAAATTATGGCATTGCCAATTTTCCTGTTCAGGATACATTATACCAGCTCCCTAACGGCAGGGAAATTGTAGAGTTACCTCTGACCGTGATGGATTGGCGCAATAAAAAGCTGCCGGTAGCAGGAGGCGGGTATATGCGGGCCTTTCCCCAATTCATGCTTAAAAATTTCTTCCGAAAGCTTGATGCTGACCAAAAGGATGTGATGCTATACATGCACCCATATGAGTTTGATGACAGGTGGATCAGTTGCTCTCCTAATTATCCGCCGGGTACGGGCTATTCAAGACCTAAATCATTTTTGATAAATTTGCGCTGGAATTTATTCCGCGGTACTATTTATAACAAGATAAAATATCTATTAAATCATTATCATTTTGTAACCTGTTTAAAAAAAGCTGAATATGTCAAAGAACATTCACACAGCCCAGCAATATTGGGACGTTCGTAGTGATCTTTTCGCTAATTATTACAAGAAGCCTTCGCTATTTGACAAAACCTTCCGGAAGGCAGTTTACGTTCGTACCGCGGTAGTCCTGAAAACAATTAAAGAATTTGATCAGCCTACGGTGCTGGATATCGGTTCTGGTCCCGGTGTAAATAGTGTTACATGGTTAAAGAACACCAATGCAAAATTCCTTCTCGGTATTGATTTCGCAGAATCGATGAATGAATATGCACGTAAACATGCCCAGGCAGAAGGCGTAGGTGATCGCTGCAAATTCATAGCTGGTGACTTCATGAAACATGATTTTAAGGGAGAAAAATTTACTGTTTCCGCGGCCTGTGGTGTGCTTGATTATGTAAAAGAATCAAGGGAATTCATGCAAAAAATGGATGCGGTAACTACTGGTGCGTTTGTAGTTTCATGGCCGGAAAATGGTTTAAGAATGGCTTTGAGACGTTATCGCTACACGACTCCTGTATATCATTATGATGAAGCGGCTATCCGCAAATTGCATGAAGGATTGAATATTAAGTCATTGGAAATCATGCCAATGCAAGGTGGCAGGATGAGTGTTGCCAGAAAATAATTATCCGAATCTTAATAGGCCGGACTTTTCCCCGGCCTTTATCGGAAACTTACGATGTATCGGTGGGTGGTTTTGCTCTTTGTTTAAATATCTATAGCAGTGACACTTGATTACTGAAGGTGAAGTTGTTATTTTTATTTCGACAAATCCAAATCAGTGAAAACCACTTTGAAAAAACCAGTGGCCATTGTTGGCTATTCGGGCCACGCCTATGTGATCATAGATATCCTTCTCAACGCAGGGAGATTAGTTACTGCGTATTGTGACGCAGAAGAAAAAACAATCAATCCCTATCATCTTACTTATCTCGGAAAGGAAATGGAAGTGATTGACAAACTCAGGCAGTTTGATTTTTTTGCCTGTGTAGGTCACAATGGTATCCGTGAAAAGATACATACTCAACTCAGCCAGTTCCTTGGCGATCCTATCAATGCAATACATCCAAGCGCTGTTATTTCTGCTTCCGTTAAAATGGGAGAGGGAGTAATGATCGCTGCCAATGCCACATTGAACCCATTAGTGACGTTAGGCAGAGGTGTTATTTGCAATACATCCTCCAGCATTGATCATGAATGTGCGGTTGGGGATTTCTGCCATATCGCACCAGGTGCTGTTCTTTGTGGAAATGTTCAGGTAGGAAGAAGCACATTTATCGGAGCTAATTCTGTTATCAAACAGGGTATCGTTATTGGCAACAATGTAACAATCGGCGCCGGTACGGTAGTCATTAAAGATATTCCCGACAATACAACGGTGGTGGGTAACCCTGCAAAAACACTGGTTAAGAAACCAGCCCGTTTTATCAAAGCAGCCTAGGGAAATCGTATTAAACAATCGAATTAAGATCAACAGAGTAGGCCGCCAAGGGCGGCCTACTCTGTTCTCAACTGCACACTCTCATTTTCTCTTTAATTCCACTTTAGTTTCGCTTTGATATCTCTTTAATATCTTCGCGGCAATATGCATGATTTCAGAGTACTATTTTTATGTAAGAAGGATAATGTGTATGCGCAAAGGGCAGCCGAATTCATTTCCAGTCATTTCAAAAACCCATTAATATTCGCGGGTGACAGGAAGGAACCATTGCCCCAAAAAGTATTTACCTGGCAGGGTGATCTGCTGATCTCATTTATTTCATCCTGGATCTATCCACAATCATTACTGAATGCAGCAAAATCCGGAGCCATCAATTTTCATCCCGGAAGTCCCGAATACCCGGGAACTGGTTGCACCAATTTTGCTATTTATCACGGTGCAAAGGAATATGGGGTCACTGCTCATTATATGAAGGCCCTGGTTGACAGCGGCGACATAATTTCCGTAAAGCGATTTCCGCTAAAAGAAGAAGATTCTGTATATGAGGTAACGCAACATTGTCACGCCCTGGTGGAAGAAATGTTTTATGAGATAATGGAGTGTATCTTGCAGGGGCGTTCGCTGCCAGTCACCACCGAAACATGGAAGCGTAAACCCTATACCAGAAAGGAATTGAATGAACTCTGCGAAATAAAGCCAGAGATGACGGAAGAAGAGATCGCCAGAAGAATAAAAGCCACAACATATAAGACCCCCTGGGCGTTTACAAGAATTGGAGAGCGTGTTTTTAAATTGCAGTCCTGATACCAAACCCAATGTTACAAGAAGCTATAATCAAGAAATCTGTCAGCCCATTAACCGGCAAAGAATATCTCATCCCTGAAAGCCCCCAGGACAAAGATGGCATTGATCGATTTGTGGCTGCACACCCTGGGAAAAAAGTAGTGGTGGTGCAGGGTCTTGGATTTGTAGGTTCGGTGATGAGCCTGGTAGTTGCAAATGCCCTGACGGAAGAATATGCAGTTATCGGTATAGATCTTCCTGTCCCGGCTTCCTGGTGGAAGATCCAGTCCATCAATGAAGGACTTTTTCCGGTAGTAGCAGATGATCCCAAGATCGGCCAGTTTTATAAGCAGGCCAGGGAAAAGGGGAATCTATATGCAACTTTTGATTCTTATGCTTACAGCAAGGCTAATGTGGTAGTTGTAGATATTAACCTGGATGTAAAAAAACTAACCAATGGAAATGGCCAGCTGGAAGAATATAGTGTTGACCTAACTCCATTCAGAAAAGCTATTGAAAGCATTGGCGCACATTGTAAGCCCGATGTGCTGGTGTTGGTTGAAACTACAGTTCCTCCTGGCACTTCAGGAAAAATAGTTAAGCCGCTGCTGGAAGAATCCCTGCAGAAAAGAGGCCTGCCTATTGACCAGTTGAAGGTGGGTCATTCTTATGAAAGAGTAATGCCGGGACCAAAATATGTGGATAGCATTCAGAATTTTTACCGCGTATTTTCTGGAGTGGATGAAAAGAGCGCTGCAGCTGCAGAAGCCTTTTTAAGAACTGTGATCCGTACTGATGAATACCCGCTTACACGTTTGGGAAATACCCATGCAACAGAAATGGCTAAGGTGCTGGAGAATTCCTATCGTGCAATGAATATTGCATTTATGGTTGAATGGAGCCGGTTTGCAGAAGAGGCAGGAGTTGATATTTATGAAGTGGTGAATGCCATCCGCATGCGCCCCACTCATAAAAATATAATGTTGCCGGGTCTGGGAGTGGGAGGATATTGTTTGACGAAAGATCCCTTATTGGCGAGCTGGGCAAAGATGAATCTGTTTGGAAGTGAAGATAAACTGGGACAAAGCGAAAAGGGAGTTCATATTAATGACCAGATGCCTTACTTCGCGTTTCAGCATTTGGATTCACAGTATGATGGATCATTGAAAGGCAAGAAGGTATTATTGCTGGGGGTGAGCTATCTCAATGACGTGGGTGATACCCGCTATACTCCTGTACAGGGATTTTATGAGCAACTGGAAGCAGCAGGATGTATTATTACATTGCATGATCCACATGTTCCTTATTGGGAGGAAAAAGATTTGAGAGTAAATGCAGACCTGAAGGACCTTTTAAAGAATAATTATGACCTGGTGGTGATAACAACGGGCCACAGGGATTACCGCAACAATCCTGATTTGATTAAAACCTTATTATCTCATAAACCCGGTTTCATATATGATACTATCGGGGTTTTATCTAATGATGAGATTAAACAATTAGCTACTGTGCATACGGTAAAGGTGATTGGAAGAGGCGATCTTTAATTTTCTAATACATCCAAAAGAAAAAACTGAAAGACTGAATGAGTAAAAAAGTGCTACTCCTCGGCGGTGCCGGATTTATTGGATTCAATATCTCAAAATACCTGGCTGAGAACCGCAACTATTCCATTACTATCGCTGATAATTTTGCAAGAGGCAAGCAGGATGTATTGTTTAATGAACTGGTAAAAAAGCATAACATCAATGTTGTTGCGGGAGATTATACCGATCCCAGGACCTTTGATCTCCTGGATAAGGAATATGACCAGGTGTACATGTTGGCATCAGTAGTAGGAGTTGATAATGCCAATTCCATTCCGCATGAGATCATACGTATTAATACTGCCTTAATATTTAATACGCTGGAATGGATACGGCGTTCCAAAATTGGCAAGGTGTTGTTCACCTCCACCAGTGAATGTTATGCGGGAACCATCGATGCATTTGGATATACCATTCCTACTCCGGAACAGGTTCCGCTTTGTATTGAAGATATTGGACATCCCCGGTTCACTTATGCGGTTACCAAAATGCTGGGTGAATCAGGCTTTTTAAATTATTCCCGCATATTGGGATTTGAAGCTACAATTGTCCGCTATCATAATGTTTATGGCCCACGGATGGGATTCAAGCATGTGATCCCCCACCTGGTGGTTCGATTCCGTAAAGGTGAAACCCCTTTCAAGGTATATGGACATGATCAGACAAGAGCTTTTTGTTATATCACGGATGCAGTGCAGGGAACTGTGCTTGCAATGGAACAACCAGGTACCAATGCGGAGATATATCATATTGGTACGCAGGATGAGATCACCATTGGTGATTTGATACATTATGCCGGTGAACTGATGGGATTTTCCGGGGTTTATGAAAATGCGCCTACCTATCCGGGATCCGTTTCCCGCCGCTGCCCTGATATTACAAAAGCAAGAACACAATTGGGTTTTGAACCTGAAGTGCTCTGGAAAGAAGGTCTGCAAAAAACAATCGCCTGGTATAATCAATATTTGGAGGAAGGAAATAAAGTATATGAGTAATCAGCAATTGATACCACTCAGTGTTCCCAATATCGCGGGTAATGAATGGAAATATGTGAAGGATTGCCTGGATACAGGCTGGATCTCTTCAGTGGGAGCTTATGTTACCCAGTTTGAGCAAATGGTGGCGCAATTTGCCGGAGCCAAATATGGAGTAGCGACAGTAAACGGAACAGCCGCTCTGCATATCTCTCTTCTTTTATCCGGGGTGAGGCCTGATGATTACGTGATATTACCGAATCTCACATTTGTTGCTTCTGCCAACTCCATTAAATATCTTGGAGCTGAGCCAATACTTATCGATGCAGATCCTGATTACTGGCAAATGGACCTTGACCTGCTGGAAGAATTTTTGGAGAATGAAACAGATGAAAAGAATGGTGATCTGATCTATATCCAGGATGGCCGTCGCATTGCTGCCATTATGCCGGTACATATCCTGGGCAATATGTGCGATATGGACCGATTTGCGTCTATTGTTAGTAAATATCCTCTACCGGTGGTGGAAGATGCTACAGAGGCATTAGGTACCCGTTATAAAGGCAAACATGCCGGGACTTTCAGTCCGCTCGGTTGTTTCAGCTTTAACGGAAATAAGATCATTTCCACCGGCGGCGGCGGAGTGATTGTTACCGACGATGAAGGCCTGGCAAAAAAAGCGAAGCATATAACCAATACTGCCAAGGCAAGTGCGGATGAATATTATCATGATGAGGTGGGATATAACTATCGCCTGGTGAATATACTGGCGGCAGTAGGGGTGGCTCAAATGGAATTACTGCCTTCTTTTATCAAAAGGAAAAAAGAAGCAGTAGCATTATATAAAAAGGAGTTGACCGGGGTTGCCGATATTCGCTTTCAGAAAGAATCGCCGGATGTAGAAACAAACGGATGGTTATTTACGATTCAAACCAGACATCAACAGAAATTGCTTGATCATCTCAATGCGAATAAAATATTGAGCCGCCGTTTCTGGATGCCTATGAATAAATTGCCCATGTATAAGGATTGCCCCTATATACAAAAAAGAGATAATGCTGATCTCATATATAACACCTGCCTGAGCATACCCTGTTCAACCAGTATTACTGATGAACAGCTGGAAATTGTTGCGAAGGAAGTAAAACTGGCCCTGTCCTGATAACCCTATAATCTGTCATTAGCCACGCGCGAACCATGTATCCAATTATAAAGCGATTTTTTGATATTGTTTTTTGCCTGCTTGCCCTGATTATTTTGCTACCACTATTTATTCCGATCATTATTCTTTTGTTATTGACAGGTGAGCATGAAGTTTTTTTCCGACAAAACAGGGTAGGATTTCATAATAAGATATTCCGCATCTGGAAATTCGCTACCATGCTCAAGAACAGTCCCAATATGGGTAGTGGGGACGTAACCACCCGGAATGATCCACGTGTAACCAAAATGGGGCAGTTCCTCAGGATCAGCAAACTGAATGAACTGCCACAACTGATCAATATTCTGACTGGTGATATGTCGTTTGTGGGGCCTCGTCCACTGATGAAGGCAGGATTCGACAGGTATTCCGACGAAATGAAAACAAAAGTGTATCAGGTAAAACCCGGACTCACTGGCATTGGTTCCATTGTATTTCGAGATGAAGAATTGATCATTACCCATAGCACCCTTCCTCCCCATGAATGTTACCGCCAGGTGATTCTTCCCTACAAGGGAGCAGTGGAAGTCTGGTATCAACAACATGTGTCCTTTTACACAGATTGCATGATACTCTTCCTTACCGGCTGGTATATTATTTTCTCCAACAGCAAGCTGGTCTATAAAGTTTTTCCCTCTCTACCTCGAAGGAGTTTTTAATATTCTCCCGGGGAATTCCTGTACTTCCAATAAATAACTAATTTCGTAGATTACCATTCCCGGTTATTCATGTTCAAATTGTTTTCCAAATCAACACCCAAAGGCGGCAGGTTTGATTATTCAATCCTGAAAACAGATATGCATTCCCATATACTGCCAGGTATTGATGATGGATCAGACAGTATTGAAACATCTATTGAATTGATCAAAGGGATGAAAGAGCTGGGATACAGTAAACTGATCGCTACCCCGCATATCATGTGGGACATGTATCGCAATACTCCTGATATTATTAAAAGAAAACTGGAGGAAGTAAGGAATGCAGTCCAAAAGGAAGGGATAGCAATAGAGATTGAAGCGGCTGCAGAATATTTTTTGGATGAACATGTGGAAGATCTGCTTAAAGCAAAAGAGCCTTTGCTTGCAGTGAGTGAAAATAAAATACTGGTTGAATTCTCCATGGCATTTCCAGCCATGAATATCAAAGATGTGTTGTTTGAGTTGCAAATGCAGGGTTATACACCGATCATTGCTCATCCAGAACGGTATTCATATCTTATTCGGAATAAAGAGTTTTACGAGGAATTGCGGGATATAGGCTGTTTGTTTCAGTTGAACCTGCTATCATTAGGTGGAGGATATGGAAAAACCGTTACTGAACTTTCTCAACATTTGTTAAAGAATAATTTTTATTCCCTCGCGGGTACAGACCTGCATCATGAAGGCCATCTGCATGATCTTGGCAGTTCCCGTACTGCTGCAGCATTTTCCAAAGGAATAGACTGGGGGAAATTTACGAATAAGGAATTGGGCTAAAACTGCAAACTGCAGAGAATAAGTTGTTTACTGTCAATTAATGCTTTTATGAAGCGAAAGGGTTGAACTTTTTACCATCCCTTTTGTAATATTGATTATGAATGATTTTACCATCAAGGATCTGGAAAATCTTTCGGGTATTAAGGCCCATACCATCAGGATATGGGAGCAGCGCTATAACTTTCTCAAACCAAGGCGCACAGATACCAATATTCGTTTTTACAGCAATGAAGAGCTAAAGACCCTGCTCAATATTGCACTTCTCAATAAGTATGGATTCAAGCTTTGCCATATTGATCAGATGTGTAACCAGGAGATATGTGCAAAGGTGCTTTCATTAAATGAAAAGGAAGCAGTTGGTGAAAGAGTGGTGAATGATCTGGTGCGCCATATGGTGGAACTTGAAACAGAGAAATTTGAAAGGATCATTCAAAGTTATATTCAGAACAACGGTATTGAACCTGCTGTCACGGAAATTATATTCCCCTTTTTAGATAAAATTGGCATTCTTTGGCAGACGGGGCATATAATGCCAGCCCAGGAGCATTTTGTATCGAATATTATCCGGCAGAAGCTGATTGTGGCCATTGATAGCCTGGGATATGGTGAGTTGCCTCAGAAAAAGGCGGTTCTTTTCCTCCCGGAGGGTGAGCACCATGAACTGGGCCTGCTGTTCGTGTATTATCTCCTGAAGAAAAAGGGCATCAAAGTGATCTACCTGGGTGCCAATGTGCCTATGGCAGATGTCCAAAATGTCATAGAAATGATCCATCCTGATATTGCGTTTATCCACCTTACCTCCGTCTGTCCCAACTTTCACTTTGAAAAGCTGATCCATAAAATTCCCTCTCAAATGGATAATTTGCCTACTGTTATCTCAGGATACCCCACTCATAAATACGGCAAAGAACTTCCCCCCTGCGTCTCCTTTAAGAAATCCCTAACAGAAATAACGGATTTTATATCGCAACTTTAATTAATAGGTCTGCCATTATTACCGGATTCTAATAGGGCAAAGTTTTTGACCTTTCTTCCCAGAATAACATAAAACCAGCTCAAAATCAGAAATTTAAATTTTTCGGGCTCTCGGATTATGTTTAACTTTATAACGTTGAAACTTAAACAAAGGAGATTATATGTCAACCGCAGAATTCGATAAAGTGCTTGTACAGAATGCCGACTTTCTGAAGCCTTTCGCTATTAACCTGACGAGGGACAGTGAAGCTGCTAATGATCTGTACCAGGAAACCCTGTATAAAGCGCTGGCTAATCATGAGAAATATAATGCCGGTACCAATATTAAAGCATGGTTGTTTACGATCATGCGTAATATCTTCATCAATGATTATCGCAGGAAAGCAAAACAAAGGACCATCTTCGATAATACACCGAATGATTTTCTGCTGAATTCACAACAGGTTGCTGTTAGCAATTCTGCAGAAGGTGCTATGCGCCTGAAAGAGATCCATGAAGCGATCCATCATTTGCCGGAAATATTCAAGACTCCCTTCCAGTTGTATTTTGACGGATACAAATATCAGGAGATTGCTGATGTGTTGAGTGAACCTCTTGGTACTGTAAAAAGCAGAATACATTTTGCCCGCAAATTGTTGAAAGACCGTCTAACGAGGTATTAAAAAATTTCGCCCTTCGGCTGTCAGAGCTTTAGCGTGGGCAGGCCAACGTTGAAATAAATATTAATGACTGCTCCTAAAAAAGTCATAGTTATAGGAAGTGGGTTTGCGGGCTTGTCCGCCGCTTCCTTTATGGCAAAAGAAGGATGGGAGGTTACAGTTATAGAAAAGCATGGGACACCCGGTGGCCGTGCAAGGCAATTAAGAGAAAACGGTTTTGTGTTTGATATGGGTCCAAGTTTTTACTGGATGCCAGATGTTTTTGAACGATACTTCTCGCGCTTTGGGAAAAACAGATCTGATTATTATTCTCTGCAACGATTAGATCCCTCTTACAGAATTTACTGGAACGATACCTCTGCCGATATGCCGGCAGGCCTTGATGGTTTAAGACAATTCTTTGAATCTCTTGAGCCTGGCAGTGCAAATAAGCTTGATCAATACCTGGAAGGTGCTGCCTATAAGTATAAGGTGGGTATCAATAACCTTGTATATAAACCTGGAAGATCACTGACGGAATTCATTCAGTGGGAAACCATTAAGGGAGTGGTCAGGCTGGATGTATTCACTTCAATTAAAAGCCATATCCATAAATACTTCAAACATCCAAAGCTTCGGCAGATAATGGAATTTCCGGTACTCTTCCTTGGTGCATTACCAAAAGATACTCCTGCATTGTACAGTTTGATGAACTATGCAGATATGGCAGGGGGTACCTGGTACCCTGAGGAAGGTATGTATTCAGTTGTAAAAGCCATGCATAATCTTGCCAGTGAATTGGGTGTGAATTTCCGTTTTTCCGAAAATGTGAACGAAATAAAGATTGAAAAGGGAGTTGCCAAACGGGTAAACACAGATAAAAATATTTATACTGCCGATGTAGTCATCAGCGGAGCTGATTACCATTTTACCGAAAGCAGTTTACTGCCACCAAAGTATCGTAATTATTCAGGTACTTATTGGTCCAAAAGAGTAATGGCGCCCTCCGCGCTATTGTACTTTGTTGGATTGGATAAACGCCTGAGGAATACGCTTCACCACTCTCTGTTTTTTGATGTTCCCTTTGATAAGCATGGAGAAGAGATCTATACAAGTCCCCAATGGCCAACTGACCCTCTTTTTTATGTAAGCGTGCCTTCCATAACTGACAGACGGGTTGCTCCTGAAGGAGGAGAGAACCTTGTATTTCTTATTCCAGTAGCATCAGGATTACAGGATGATTCTGAAGAATTGCGGGAAAGATACTTTCGCATGATCGTGAAGCGAATGGAAACACATACAGGAGAATCTATTTCGGATTCAGTTGTTTATAAAAAATCCTATGCGGTAAGTGATTTCGTAAATGATTATAATTCTTTCAGGGGGAATGCCTATGGGTTGGCAAATACATTGCGACAAACCTCTCTTTTGCGACCTTCCTGTCAGAGTAAGAAGGTGAAGAATCTTTTTTTTACTGGTCAGTTGACAGTACCGGGTCCAGGAGTGCCTCCAAGCCTGATCAGTGGTGAAGTGGTGGCGAGGCAGGTGATAAAGCAATTCGGATAATGTGAAACCAGCAACTTATGATGGAACTGTTTCAAACAGTGAGTGAAAAATGCAGCAGGATGGTAACGGAGAAATACAGCACTTCGTTCTCCTCTGCCATCCGTCTTTTGCATAAGGATCTGCGCACACCCATATTCAATATATATGGTTTTGTGCGATTTGCTGATGAGATCGTGGATACATTTCATGATTATGATAAAAAGGCGTTACTGGAACAATTCCGTAAAGAGACTTATGAAGCCATTGACCGCGGTATTAGCTGCAATCCCATTTTAAACAGTTTCCAGTCTACCGTTAATAAATATCATATCAGTAATGATCTGGTTGAAGCCTTCTTCCAAAGCATGGCAATGGACCTTTGTAAACAGGAATTTCAAAAAGAAGAGTTTAATCAATATATCTACGGATCGGCAGAGGTAGTGGGATTAATGTGTTTGTATGTATTTTGCGAAGGACGAAAAGATACTTATGAGCAATTGAAATCATCGGCCCGTTCATTAGGAGCCGCTTTTCAGAAGGTCAATTTCCTGAGGGATATCAGAACTGATTATTTAGGAATGTCGAGGGTCTATTTCCCCGGTTGTGATTTTAATAACTTTACGGAAAAGGAGAAGGAACAGATAGAACGGGATATACATAATGATTTTCTTGAAGCATACATGGGTCTGGCAAAATTGCCTTCGAAAGCGCGGTTTGGTGTGTATGTTGCCTATAAGTATTATCTCTCACTGTTCAAAAAAATAAAGAAAATGAAGCCTGCCCTGGTACTCGAGCAGCGTATCCGTATTCACAATTATTCAAAGCTGATGATCATATTGAGGGCCGGTGTAAAAAATCAATTGCGACTCATTTAGAAATATGGAACAACAGGTGATATTAGTCAATGAAAAGGACGAAATAGAAGGTACTGCCGGTAAAATGGAAGTGCACAGAAAAGGATTGCTACATAGAGCTTTCAGCGTATTTGTTTTCAATAAGCGTGGGGAGATGTTATTGCAGCAACGTGCTCTGAACAAATACCATAGCGGTGGCCTTTGGACAAATGCCTGTTGCAGTCATCCGGAACCAGGAGAGGAAACTAAATCTGGCGCTGTTCGGCGGTTGAAAGAAGAATTGGGATTTGAAACGAAGCTTGAAAAAGTATTTGACTTTATTTACAAAGCAGAGTTTGATAATGGATTGACAGAATATGAATTTGACCATGTGTATACTGGCAGCTATGATGGCGAGATCGATTTTGCTTCAGAGGAAGTGATGGATGTCTGTTACAAGCCCATGCATGAGATCAGAGACTCTCTTCAATCACAACCCAGCCGGTATACAGCCTGGTTTCGCCTGGCTTACCCTAAAGTGGAAAGTTGGTGGAATGAACATTATAAAAACAGGGTGGCATGAGCGTGCTGTTATACATATTGGTGCTGGTGGTTACCTTCTGCATTATGGAAGGAATTACCTGGCTAACGCATAAATATGTTATGCACGGGTTTCTCTGGTATTTGCACAGGGATCATCACCAGGTTGAACCAGGATTTTTTGAAAAGAATGACGCCTTCTTTGTCATATTCGCTGTGCCAAGCATACTACTGATCTTCTTTGGGACTTATGATAGGATCTGGTTGATGCAATCCATTGGCTTTGGAATTATGGCCTACGGGATTGCCTATTTCCTGGTACATGATGTGATCATTCACCAGCGATTTAAATGGTTCACCAAAAGCAATTCCACGTATGTTAGATCCATTCGATGGGCTCATAAAATGCATCATAAGCACCTTGACCGTTTTCATGGTGAAAGCTTTGGAATGCTGCTGGTTGCCAGGAAATATCGGGATAAGATCCGCCGGGATAAAAAACTGATGGCAGGCGCTCAGAAAATTGGATACGCTCCTGAGAACTAATCGGTTCCTTCGGTCGCTTAAGTCTGGGCAAGTGAACTACCTCGTAATCTTTAGGTGAACAATCTTCTTTAAACTGTTCCATAATTGCAGTAATCTGTTCTAACTTGCAATAGTATGTCCTCTTCCACCAGCCATGAATATGATTATATCATAACCGGTACAGGTTGTGCGGGACTCAGTCTTATAGTTCACATGATCCATTCGGGTCAGTTTTCCGGAAAGAAAATATTGCTTGTTGATAAAGAAAAGAAAAACAGGAATGATCGAACCTGGTGTTTTTGGGAAACCAGGCCCGGGTTATTTGAGGATATTGTTTTCCGGAAATGGGAAAAGGCCTGGGTTCATTCGGATAATTTCTCCAAAGGGTTGGAATTAGAACCTTATCAGTATAAGCTGATCCGGGGTATTGATTTTTACAACTATTGTTTTAAACTGATCAGTGAGCAAACCAATGTTTTTGTATTAAAGGGAGAGGTAAAAGAGATTGTGAGCAATGCGCAGGAAACTTATGCGGTGATAGAT
>JAJKIP010000302.1 GCA_021154405.1 Segetibacter sp.
ATTGCATTGGTTACTTCAACCAAACTGATTGACCAGGTGGTGGTGATCGGTTATGGACAGGCTAATAAAAGAGACCTTACCGGTTCCATTGTTAAGATCTCTGGTAAAGAAGTACAGGATAAACCCAATACCAACCCGGTTGCTTCATTGCAGGGTAAGGTTGCAGGTTTATCTGTGGTTAACAATGGAACACCTGGAAAAGCTCCTGATATCAGAATAAGAGGTACAGTGAGTATTGGGCAGGTTAATCCTTTGTATGTAGTAGATGGAATATTCAATGATAATATCGATTACCTCAATCCAAATGATATTGAATCAATCGAAATATTAAAAGATCCTTCCTCACTGGCCATCTTTGGCGTAAAAGGTGCAACAGGTGTAATTGCCATCACAACAAAAAGAGCGAAAGTAGGACAGGTTGTAGTGAATCTGAACACGGCCTATGGCTTCAAGAAACTGGTAGATAAAATTCACCTGGCAAATGCAAGCGAGTTTGCCACCCTGTTTGCAGAGGAAAGAGCCTTTGATGCCACTGCTCCTACCACCACTCCATATGATTATACTGGTTTAACTGCCAATACAGACTGGATCGACGCTGTTACAAGAGTGGGACATTTCAATACTAATAACATCAGCGTCTCTGGCAGCACTGAAAAAAATAGATACAACCTGGGACTTGGTTTCCTTTCTGATGAAGGTATCATCCGTCATGAGAAACTGCAAAAATGGCTGCTTGCCTTTAGTGATGAATTCAAACTGAATAAGGCTATCAAACTAGGATTTAACCTGAATGCATCCCGTCAGCATAATCCTTATGATGCAACTAATGTGCTGGATGATGCCAGAAAAGTTATGCCACAGGTATCTGCCAATCCAAAAAGTTTCTTTGTTAAGAATCCCTATGGTTCTGATAGTCTGAACATGGATATCTATTCCGGTCTGGACGTAGGTCTTCAGTCTTCCGGAGTTGTGAATCCACTGTTATACGTGGAGAATGAGTGGGACAAGGTGATCAATATTGAATATAGAACTGTGGGTAGTTTTTATGCTGATGTTTCTTTTCTCAAACATTTTAATTTCCGCGGTACTGTATATGCAGATGTAAGCAATGTAAACAAGCGCCAGTATACTCCGTTGTATTATGCTTATAATCCCAAGACTGATCAGCCTTACATGTACAGCAGTTCCACCAAAATACAGGAGGATGATAATACCTGGAGAAAATTCCAGCAGGATTATGTACTTAACTATAAGAACTCATTTGGTGATCATAACCTGACTGCAACAGCAGGTTTCACTACCTATTATTTTGGTAACTGGAACAGGACTGGTAAATCCGGACAGCAATCAGGACCCACTGCTCTTCCCATTCCTGATAATGAAAGGTTCTGGTATATCACCAATGGATTCCAGGACCCCTCTACCACTTCATCCAATTCAAGCCAGAGCGAATACTCAACAGTTTCTGTACTGGCTCGCGGTCTTTATAATTATAAAAACAAATATTTCCTGAACGCTTCTTTCCGTGATGATGCTTCTTCCCGACTTCCTGAGGCAAACAGACATCAGCAATTTTGGGCTGTTGGTGCCGCCTGGGAACTGACGAAAGAAGAATTTATGCAGAATAGCAAATTCTTTGATTATGTAAAATTGAAAGGATCTTATGGTGTGCTGGGTAACCAGACAGCATCAAGACTGGATGGTAGCCCGCTTAACTATCCATTCTATCCAAATCTGAACACAGGATCAAGTGCCGTGTTTGGTACTTATACTTATTCCGCAGCTGACCCCGAATATATTCCCAACCCAGATCTGAAATGGGAAACGGTAGAAGCATGGGAAGCCGGTTTTGAAGCAAATGCATTCCAGAACAAATTGCATGTAGAAGCAAACTATTTCAACAGAACCACCAATAACCTGATGACATTTGTTGACCGGGGTGCATTGGGTTTAAAGAACAAACTGGTGAATGGTGGTAGTCTAAGAAACTGGGGTGAAGAAATACAGGCAAGCTGGAACCAGAGCTTTACCAGCGATCTCTCTATAAACGTGAGTGGTAATATCACCTTTCTGAAAAACAAAGTGCTCAGCCTTGCAGAAGATATTCCAACCGGAGTACTGAGCAGAGCCTTCTTTAATAATGGTAGTGCAGAAAGCCGTACGCAACCCGGACACCCCATTGGTTCGTTCTATGGATACATAGTTGAAGGAATTTACCAGAGCTATGCAGACATACTCGCATCTCCGGTTGCTTCTTCAATTGGAGCTTACAGACCCGGTGATTTCAAATTCAAGGATATCAACGGACCAGATGGTAAAGGACCTGATGGTCAGATAACATCAGACGACAAAACATTCATTGGAAACCCCACTCCTGATTTCACTTACGGTGCTTCAGTTGGGGTAAACTATAAAGGCTTTAATCTGACTGTTGATATGGTAGGTGTGTATGGTAATGAAATTTTCCGCACCTGGGGTTCACTGGAATCACCTTTCCAGCGTGTGAATTATTCCGGTGACAAGATCAACAGATGGCATGGGGAAGGAACTTCCAACTGGGTTCCGATTGTGGGACAGGGCGATCGCTTTAACTATAATGGTTCTACATACAACATCGAAGATGGAAGTTATTTCCGGCTCAGGAATATTCAGCTGGGCTACAATTTCGGCAGACAAATGATATCCAAATGGAAATTGACCAACTTAAGATTATTTGCGAACATGCAAAACCCCAAGACATGGAAACATAATTCCGGTTACACAGTTGAGTATGGTGGCGATGCAACAGCCTTTGGCTATGATAACGCAGGTGGCGCCATACCAATGATAACAACATTTGGATTAAACGTAACATTTTAATTAGTTTTTAAACTCACTCTATATGAAACTCAATAAAGGACTGTTTTGGGGACTGATACTGCTGGTTCCAATGACTTTCCCTCAATTTGGTTGCAAAAAATTCCTTGACAGGAAGCCTTTGACCGCAACCCTTGATGATTTGAACCAGGGAACATTGGAAGGGCAAGTGCTGAGTCTCTATACCATTTTAAGAACATACGCTGGATTCTCTACGTTACCCTGGCTTGATTTTCATTCAATCCGTGATGACGATGCTCAAAAAGGAAGTGATGCTAATGACGGTAAAGAGATCAATACCGAGTTTGAAACCTTCCAGTATACCAAAGATGACTGGGCAATAAATAGCTACTGGGGTGATCACTATACAATGATCAATTCCGCGAATAATGCCATCTATACCGCTAAAACTTCCAGCCTTACTGATGAAGCATCATTAAGAAATGTGGGAGAAGCCTGCTTCTTTATGGCCTATTCTTACTTTGAACTCGTGAAGAATTTTGGTGAAGTGCCTTTGATCAACTTCCCAATCCTTAAACCTACTGATGCCATTCAGCCAAAAGCTACCATTCCCCGGTTATACGAGTTCATAGATTCTAACCTGAAAGTGGCTGCTCAATATTTGCCATTGACATCGCAGGCTTATGGCAGTAACTATCCTGGCCGTTTGACCAAAGGCGCTGCCAATGCACTCTGGGCTCAAACCTATTTATTCAGAAGTGATTGGGGCAAGGTAACCGCCCTTTGTAATGAAGTAATCAACTCTGGCCAGTATAAATTACTGGATAATTTTTCGGACAACTGGAGAGAAGACCCTTCTGGCGCAGGAAAAAATACCCAGGAATCCATCTTTGAAATGAATGCATGGATGCCGGCAAATTCGCAAGGTAATAGCAGTCTGGATAAAGGAACAGATTTTGGTACTTCTCAACAGATCCGTAAAAACGGAGCTCCTGTTGGTTGGAATCTCGGGTGGGGATGGAATACGCCAACAGATAATCTGGTAAATGCATGGCCTGATACAGATCCGCGTAAAGGAAAAACAATCTTATACTCCGGACAATCAGATGGTGGCCCTGCAAATGGCGGACACGGTGCAACAATACCCGCTTATACCAATCCTGATGGTAATGGAGGCCTTGCACAGAAATACTGGAATAAAAAACTGTATACAGGGAATCCGCCATCAATGAGGACATTCACAGGCTTTTTGGGCACGACCGATGGTAACGGTGGAGCACGATGGATTAACCACCGTATTATCCGTTATGCAGATGTCATCCTGATGCTTGCTGAAGCCGCTAATGAATCCAATAATGGAGCAGTAGCAGCAGCCAATCTGGAAAAGATAAGGAACAGGGCCAGCGGCAATCTCGGACCAACACGCACAATATTACCCGTTATACCTTTTACCACACAGGCAGCAATGCGCCAGGCGATTAAAGATGAACGAAGATGGGAATTTGCGATGGAAGGATATCGTTTTTATGATCTGGTTCGCTGGGGCGATGCCGTTACAACACTTTCCGGCCTTGGATATACCAACAAGCATAGGTTTTACCCGATTCCACAACAAACCATCAATCTATCTGGAGGTGTTCTTAAGCAAAATCCTGAATGGTAAACCGAATTGTAAAATTGTTAATGCTTAAAAAAACAATATGAAAAATATAATCAGGTATTCAGCGATCATTGCTCTAGCAGCCTTTGTGGTCGCCGGATGCCAAAAAATGGACAGACCCAAACTGGGTGATTATCCAAAAGATACCAACCCCCCGGATGGTCCATTACGGTTTTATGTAGCGTTCGATGGAACCACCACCAACAAATTGATGAATGCGGTGGATAGTATAAAAGCGGGATTTCCTTCTGTAAATCCTTTCAACAGTATTGACGGTATTCATGGAAAAGCTGCACAGGGTGTAGGTCAGAAGGCGATCAAATATCCAAGTGCTAACGATTTCGCAGGAGCAAAAAGCTTTACCATTGCCTTCTGGGAAAAGAATACTGTTCCCAGTGGCGGAAATCCGCAATTCCTGTTCTCACTGGCTTCCAAAGATTTTTGGCACCAAAGCGCACTCTTCGCCCTTATCGATCATGATGGGGCAGGGTCAACCTCATCAAATGCGGTCTTCAAATTAGCTATTCAGGATAACTGGTTTGAGTTCACGCCTGCAAATGGTACAATGCCTGGCAACCTTCTGAATAACCAATGGCATCATATGGCAATTGTGTATGATCAAACCACTTCAAAAGTGACGTATTATGTTGATGGAAAAGCCCTGACTGGTTTGGCTTCTAATCTTACCGACCTGAAGAAGAATGGCAATCCTTATGGCCCGTTAGACTTTGCCAATACTTACGGCTTTGTATTGGGCGGATGGAATAAAAATGCTGACCTTGGCAATGGTGCTCCGGAAGATGCATGGATTTCTCCCTGGCAGGGTGGCCTTGATCAGTTCAGGCTTTATAACAAGGTTCTAAGTGCATCAGATATTTTGGCCCTTTATAATAGCAAGCTCTAACCCAATTATTGATAAATAAAAGGCTATAAAGGGGCGGACTTAACTGTCAGCCCCTTTATTATTCTGGCATAATACTTTCCGGAAAATGATCAGATACTTCAGGGTACTAGCAGGAAGTAATTTAAAGATCAGACGCTCTACCGTAGTGGCTGCAACCATAGCGGGAAGTATTTTTTTGCTTGCCAAATGCACCAATAACAACAAACCTGCAAATACCGCTACTGCGGAATCTGCTCCCCGCGATCGTTTCTCTGAATATGCCGGATCAGCCACTTGCGAAAACTGCCACAGAGATATAGTTGAAAAGCATGCGAAAACTGCCCATCATCTCACCTCTGAACCTGTTAACGATAATAATATACTGGGTAGCTTCAAAAAAGGCAGGAATGAATTTGATTTCGATAAGAGGACCAAAGTAGTGATGGAAAAAGGAGACAGTGGTTATTTCCAGGTGAAGTATGTGGATGGAAAAGCAACCCGTAAAGGGCGTATTGATATAGTTGTTGGTTCTGGTAAAATTGGACAGAGCTACCTGGAATGGATTGGTGACCATTTGGCGCAATTGCCCATTACCTGGTATGGTCCTGAAAAGCAATGGTCCAATAGCCCCGGATATCCACCAGATAAAGTTGTGTTTAACCGTCCCATTACCTCCCGTTGCCTGGAATGCCATACGAGCTTTGTACAAAAAACGGGTGAATCACAAAATGCAGAAACATATAGCCATACCCGGATTGTTTATGCGGTAGATTGTGAAAAATGCCACGGCCCGGCAGCACAACATGTACAATTTCAATCTCAAAACCCTTCTGTTAAAGAAGCAAAGTTCATTGTAAATCCGGCAAAGCTCAGCAGACAACAGAACCTTGACCTTTGCAGACTATGTCACGGTGGGCGCTTAAATAAAACAAAACCTTCCTTTGAATTTTCTGTGGGCGATAGCCTTGCATCATTTTTTGCTTTCAATCCGCTATCTATTGAAATGGCAAATATTGATGTGCATGGAAACCAATATGGTTTACTTTCTGTCAGCAAATGTTTTGAGAAGAGTGAATTGAAATGTACCAGCTGCCATAATGTGCATGAAAAAGAGGATGGGAAGCTGCAGGTTTTTTCACAGCGCTGCATGAATTGTCATAATCCCGAAAAAGGACATCCCTGTAAAATGACTGCTGAGATAGGACCTTCCATCTCGCAGAATTGTATTGATTGTCATATGCCAAAACAGGTTTCTCATACCGTATCCGTATACCTGGAAGGCGCAACAACACCAACAGCAGCCCTGATGCGTACACATTATATAAAACCTTATCCGGAGGAAAATGAAAAAGTAATTGCCTGGCTAAAAAGAAAAAATAAATAAGAAACAATAATTACTGCTCCTGTAATACCACTATATAATAAACAGTACATGCCGATTCGTTCAAAAAATATCATTTACTTTTTTCTGCTTTTCATTATTGGCTATTCCTGTAAACAGTCTGAAAAAACGCCGGATGCCTTGTTCGAGTCCTTGCCCGCTTCAGTTACCAATATTTCTTTTGTCAACAAGCCACTGGAGAAGAAGCTCTATAACATTCTTTATTACCTGTATTATTATAATGGTGGAGGTGTGGCAACCGGCGATATCAACAATGATGGATTGCCTGATATTTATTTTACAGCCAATAATAAAGGAGGAAATAAGTTATACCTCAATAAAGGTGAATTCAAATTTGAAGATATCACTGCAAAGGCAGGCGTGGCGGGTACATCAGACTGGTGCACTGGAGTTACCATGGCGGATGTAAATGGAGACGGGTTCCTGGATATCTATGTGTCTTCCGTTAGTGGTCGTTATGGATTAGAAGGGAAAAATGAATTATTTATCAATAATAAGGATGCCAGCTTTACTGAGAGTGGTGAAAAATATGGGTTGAATACCTCCTGCTTTACTACACAATCCATTTTCTTCGATTACGACCATGATAATGACCTTGATTGCTTTATCCTCAATCAATCTCACCACCCTCACGCAAATATTGTGGATACAAGTAATCGCCGGAAATATGATACACTCTCTGGTGACCGGTTATACAGAAATGATATAAGCACTACTGGGAAATTCACGGATGTATCAAAGCAGGTTGGAATATATCAAAGCAATCTGGGATACGGTTTGGGAATTGCCGTCGGCGACCTGAATAATGATGGATGGGAAGATATTTATGTAGGAAATGATTTTCACGAGAATGATTATTACTACATCAATAATAAGAACGGAACTTTTACAGAAAGCGGCGCTAATCATTTCAGGCACTATAGCCGTTTCAGCATGGGTAATGATATTGCGGATTATAATAATGATGGGCAACTGGATGTGGTTACTGTAGATATGCTTCCACCTGAGGAAAAGATCCTGAACTCTTATGGCAGTGACGAGAATCCGGACATATATCGTGTAAAACTCACTCTTCGTGGGTACCAGGACCAGTATTCAAAGAACTGCCTGCAACGGAATAATGGCGATGGTATCTCCTTCAGTGAAACAGGTTTGCAAAGTGGAGTGGCAGCAACCGACTGGAGCTGGGCTCCCCTGTTTGCCGACTTCGATAATGACGGGAAAAAGGATCTTTTTATTTCCAGTGGAATTGTAAAAAGACCGGTAGACCTGGATTATGTAAAATATGTATCCGGGCTGAAATTGAAGGGAATGGATAATACAGATAAGTATGATCAGACGGCGATTGATAATATGCCCGATGGAAGTTCCCATCCCTTCTTTTTTCATAATGAGGATGGATCCAGTTTTAAAGATGTGAGCTATGCCTGGGGAACTGGAGAAATGAAAGGATTCTATAACGGAGCTTCGTATGCTGATCTGGATAATGATGGCGATCTGGATATGGTCATCAATTGTATTAATTCGCCAGCAGTTATTTTGAAGAATACAACTAATGGAAATAAGTCCCTGTCGATTTCTTTCAAAGGCAATGGCATGAATACATTTGGCATAGGAGCAAAAGCCTACCTTTTCCAGTCAGGAACAGTTCAATATCAACAGCTCATGTTTACACGGGGATTTGAATCATCCTCCGATACACGTTTACATTTTGGATTGGATAGTCTGAGTAGGGCAGATAGCCTGATTGTTGTATGGCCAGACCAAAGTTTCCAGGTAATCAGAAATATTGCGGCCGGAAAACCTTTGACGGTAAAACAATCAGACGCAGCAGGAATCTTTTCCTATTCAATTATCCCGACTCCCAAAAAAGTATTTGATGATATTTCCTCCCAGGTTCAGCTAAGCTGGAAGCATCATGAAAATGATTTCAATGATTTTAATGTCCAATACCTGATCCCACATATGGAAAGTGCAAGGGGACCAAAGCTCGCAATTGCCGATGTAAACAATGATGGCCTGGATGATATATTCGCCTGCGGAGCCAGGGAACAGGCAGGTTCAATGCTGATCCAGCAAAAGAACGGGCATTTTACGGCAAGTGATACTGCCCTTTTTAATAAATACAGGATGGCGGAAGCTGTGGATGCACTCTTTTTTGATGCCAATGGTGATAAATCGCCTGATCTATTTATAGCAAGTGGTGGAAATGAACCAGCGGCAAACCAGAATTTTCCCGGGGATCACATGTACATCAACAACGGGAAAGGCCAGTTTACTCTGGTTGAAAATTCGGGCCTTCCCGTTATCTATCAAAATCGCTCCTGCATAAAGGCAGCTGATGTTGATAATGATGGAGATCAGGATCTTTTTCTCGGCACTCTTTCATCTCCATCAGCGTATGGAATGCCTCAAAGCAGCTATCTCTATCTGAATGATGGAACAGGGCATTTTACCAAAGCACCTGATGATATGATTGCGCTGGATAAGATTGGGATTGTGACCACGGCATCATTTACTGATATAAATAAAGATGGCTGGGTTGACCTGGTTGTATCAGGAGAGTGGATGCCCGTGAAAACTTATATCAATCATAAAGGGAAATTCACTGAAAAGGACATTGCCCAATCCACAGGACTCTGGCAAACTGTTTTTTCAACAGATATTAACGGAGATGGATTTGATGATCTGCTCGCCGGAAACTGGGGACATAATTCAAAACTCTGGGCAGGAAAGAGTGGGCCGATTAAATTGTATATAAAAGATTTTGACAATAATGGCTCACTGGAACAGGTGATGACCTATACCGTTAATGGCGAAGAATATCCTTTCCTGGCAAAAGACGAGTTGGAACGCGCTTTGCCAGTATTAAAAAAAGCCTATCTCAATTACAGTGACGTGGCTGGTAAAACGGTGCAATACATGTTTTATGATCTCTTCAAAAATTATATGGAATTAAGAGCTGAAGTACTTGGTTCCTCTTTCTTTATTAATGATGGAAAGGGAAATTTTGAACGGAAGGACCTGCCAGCTGACATGCAGCTTGCGCCGGTTATGGCATTTACAACCAATCCTGATAAGAAGGGTAGCTATTGGGCCGGAGGAAATTATTTTGAAGTAATGCCTTATGAAGGGCGGTATGACGCATTACAGCCATCCTGCCTGGAATATGAAAAGAAAGATGCTGCCCTTAAAGTGAAAACAATACTTCCTTCAGTAAAAGGAGAGATAAGGGATATGAAATGGATCAATTATGGCGGAGAAAAAGTAATGATATTGGCCATCAATAATTCAGGACTGATCTTTTTGCGACCCGTCAAATAATGAAACTATGAACCCTAAAAGGCAGTTAGTGATTGCAATTTTTGTGGGAATGATCTCACTGTATTCCAATTGCTCCAAATCAAAGAAGCCAGATAGCGATAATAATATTCCTGCTAATAATCTACCGGCAAGTGGCGGTACAATTGACTACTGGCTTACCACTGGCAACCAGTTCGCATTATTGCAAAAACAATCCAATCCTGTGACCTTTGATTCACCCGTCAACTCAAATGCCACTATAGAAATTGATAGCTCCACGCAATACCAGTCTGTCGATGGATTTGGATATTCTCTCACCGGTGGCAGCGCTTACCTGATCAACCAGCTCTCAAATGATAAGAAAGCAGCTTTACTTGAAGAACTCTTTGGATCAGGCGTAAGCTCTATTGGAGTAAGCTATCTTCGGATAAGTATTGGTGCCTCCGATCTTAATGCCAGTGTATTCAGTTATGATGATATGCCGGCCGGACAAACAGATCCAAACCTGGATCATTTCAGTCTCGCTGCTGATACGGTTGATCTCATTCCTGTTCTGAAACAGGTTCTCGCCATCAATCCAAATATCAGGATCATGGGATCACCATGGAGTCCTCCCACATGGATGAAGGACAATGGAAATTCCAAAGGAGGTGGATTACTTCCCCAGTATTACAATGTATACGCCAAATATTTTGTGAAGTATATTCAGGCCATGAAGGCCAGGGGCATTACCATTGATGCCATTACTCCGCAGAATGAGCCCCAGCATGGGGGTAATAATCCAAGCATGGTCATGTCTGCACTGGAGCAGGCAGCATTTATTAAAAATAGTTTGGGTCCTGCTTTTCAATCGGCTGGTATTACCACCAAGATCATCATCTGGGACCATAATTGTGATAACCCAACCTATCCCATTACCGTTCTCAATGATGCAGGCGCCAAACCTTTCATCAATGGGACAGCTTTTCACCTATACGGTGGAGACGTAAGTGCCTTTGCAACCGTGCACGACGCACATCCGGATAAGGCGCTCTATTTTACTGAACAGTGGACAGGAGCCAACGATAGTTTTGAAGGTGATCTTAAATGGCATATAAAGAATGTAATCATCGGTACAGTTCGCAATTATAGTCGCATTGCATTAGAATGGAACCTTGCCAGTGATCCAGCCTATAACCCGCATACTCCTGGTGGTTGTACGGAATGTAAGGGAGCTGTCACCATTGGCAACAATACTGTTACGCGGAATGTATCTTATTATATCATCGCCCATATTTCCAAATTTGTTCCACCCGGTTCGGTGCGTATTGCAAGCAATATTGCCGCAGGTATCTCTAATGTTGCCTTCGTTACACCCGATGGCAAAAAAATATTGCTGGCAGTAAATGATGGAACGGCTATTACAGCATTTAATATAAAATACAAAGGTAAATGGGCAACCACCACCCTCGCTGGCGGTGCAGTTGCAACTTATGTATGGTAAAAAGTGAAGGAGATAATGAGTATGAAGAACACGCTTATCAGAATATTATTCATTGGATTGCTGGCAGGTTGCGGGAAAAAAGGTTCACCTGATCCTCCGGTAACTCCAACTATAAAAGTGATTGCTATACAGGAAGTGAAATTGAATGGCACGGCCTTCAATAATACTTATTATGGCAGTAGCCGCCAGCCTGTGATCCGTTTGCAGTTCAATGAGCCGGCCATGCAAACTACAGTGAATACCTCGGTAAAAATTACGGATGCCAATGGGAACGATATTGCTGTAAGTTATACTCCTCAAAGTAAGGATTCCGTATTGCTCGTTCAACCTTCATCTCCGCTTACAGCATTAACAAAGTATTGGCTGAAAGTTGGCACAACGCTGAAATCTGCATCTGGCGGTAGCCTGCAAACTGCATGGGAACAAAGTTTCATTACGCAAATTGATTCATCGCGGAAATTCCCTGCCATTTCAGATAATGCATTACTTGACCTGGTACAGCAAACAACCTTTAAATATTTCTGGGATTTTGGCCATCCTGTCAGTGGACTGGCAAGAGAACGGAACACAGATACAGATCTATGTACGTCCGGCGGTTCAGGTTTCGGTGTAATGGCAATACTAACAGGAGTCAACCGGAATTTTATTACCCGCACACAGGGACTGACGAGGATTCAAACCATTGTTGCATTCCTGAAAAATACGGCACAAACTTTCCATGGAGCATTTCCTCACTGGTTAAATGGTGCTACAGGTGTTGTGATCCCATTCAGTGCAAAAGACAATGGCGCTGACCTTGTTGAAACTTCTTACCTGATGCAGGGATTATTATGTGCCCGTCAGTATTTTAATGATGCCGGAGCGGCAGAAACAACCTTAAGGGCAGATATCAATACTATTTTCAACAGGGTGGAGTGGAGCTGGTTCCGCCAGAATAACCAGGATGTATTGTACTGGCACTGGAACTCTGCAGGAGGTTTTGAAATGAATGTGCAGATCAAAGGTTGGAATGAATGCCTCATCACCTATGTGATGGCCGCTTCTTCCACAACATTTGGCATTCCAAAATCAGTATATACCAACGGTTGGGCTGGTGATCCGGGCTTTAAGAATGGCGGCTCGTATTTTGGATACCAGTTACCATTAGGTCCTTCAGTGGGAGGTCCCTTATTCTTTGAACATTATTCATTCCTTGGTATCAACCCAAACGGTTTAGCAGATACCTATGCTAATTATACTGATCAGACAAAGAACCATACGCTGATCAATTACAGTTATTGCAGGCAAAACCCAAAAGGCTATTTTGGATATAGTGATTCTGTCTGGGGATTAACAGCCAGTGATATTCCCAATGGTTATTCTGCCAGCTCACCCACTAATGATCTGGGCGTAATAGCACCAACTGCTGCCATTTCTTCCCTGCCATATACACCTGGAGAATCGATGGCAGCCCTGAAATTTTTCTATTATGTATTAGGAGATAAGATCTGGAAACAATATGGCTTTACCGATGCTTTTTCATTAAAAGACCTCTGGTTTGCCAATAGCTACCTGGCTATTGACCAGGGACCAATTATTGTAATGATCGAGAACTATCACAGCGGTTTATTTTGGAATTTATTTACCAGTTGTCCTGAAGTGAAAACAGGAATGAAAAATTTGTGATTTAGCGCACCCTATTTATAAGCAATTTGATAACATGAAAAAGGACTGGATATTATTTACATTGTTGCCTTTACTTATTGCAGGAACTATTGGATGTAATTCAGGTACTACAAAATCGACCGTTGGACCAGCAACGAATGGAAAGGATTCTGCCCGGCTGGATGACAGTGCATTGTTCAAAACCGTGCAACAGCAATATTTCCAGTATTTCTGGGATGGGGCAGAGCCGATTAGCGGAATGGCAAGAGAACGATTTCATGTTGATAATAAGTATCCGGAGAATGATAAGAATATCGTCACCAGTGGAGGTGCAGGTTTTGGAGTAATGGCGATCCTGGTGGGAATAGAAAGAAAATTTATTTCAAGGGAAGAAGGAAGAGAACGATTCCAAAAGATTGTTGACTTTTTGGCGAAGGCAGATCGCTTTCATGGCGCCTGGCCACATTGGCTGAATGGGGAGACTGGAAAAGTTAAACCCTTTAGCCCGGATGATAATGGCGGTGACCTGGTTGAAACATGTTATATGCTGCAGGGCCTCTTATGTGCAAGGCAATATTTCAAAGATGGAAATGACGCAGAGAAAAAACTGTCTGCTGATATTGACAGATTATGGAAGGAAGTGGATTTTCAATGGTATCGTCATGGTCAGAATGTTCTGTACTGGCATTGGAGCCCTGATAAAGCCTGGAAAATGAATTTCCCTGTG
>JAJKIP010000303.1 GCA_021154405.1 Segetibacter sp.
TACGGTCATTGGCTTATTGAAATTTACAAGGGATGAAGAGTCTTTAATTTTGTTAGACGAGCCTGATACTCACCTTAACCCAATCTGGAAATGGAGTTACTTACAATATTTAAAGGATGTTGTTAATACAAGTAAGGATGCCACACAAATAATCATCAATACTCATGATCCTTTAGTTATCGGTAGTTTAGTAAAGGAACAGGTTCGAATCTTTAAGGAAATAGATGGAAAAATTGAGGTAACTCAACCTGACACTGACCCTAAGGGTCTTGGGGTAGCTGGCATTTTGACTAGTGAATTGTTTGGCCTACCCTCAACCTTGGATGGAAATACATTAACTGTGATTGAGAGGCGCAATGAATTAATAGCAAAGCAGGATAAGGTAAAACTAAGTTCCACAGAAGCCATCGAGCTAAATTCAATATTTCATGAATTAAATAGTTTGGGCATTAATACGACTGATAGGGATCCTCTTTATCAGAGATTTATTGTAGCTATAAGGGATAGAGATGAATTTAAGAAAGAAAAATATACCTCCGAAGACCTTAAAAAACAGAATGATATTGCATTAGAAATCCTTAACGAGTTATTAAATGATATAAAAAGCTAAAAATGATTTTTATAGACATTGATGCCTGTGAGCCAAACGAAGACTGGCTAATTGAATCGGAATACTTGACTGCTTTTTTATTAGCTTCAACTAATCTGGAAGAAAGAATTGATCTTATTAAAGCAAACGAGGAATTATGGACACGGGTAAAACAGCATTTTTGTGATGTGCTTAACAGAAAATGCTGGTATTCAGAATCAGTTAATGATTTCTCACACTGCCATGTTGACCATTTTAGACCGAAATTGAAAGCTTTAAATGAAGAAGGCAAAGATCAAGGGGGATATTGGTGGCTTGCTTTCGATTGGAAAAATTTCAGATTTTCTGGGCCAGCTGGAAATACTCGGAAAAGGGATTTTTTTCATGTTAATTCCAATAAAGCAAATCAGCCTACAGATGCTTTGGAGGATGAGGACGTGCGATTCTTGGATCCAACGGAACCTGGAGATCCTGAAAAGTTAAAGTTTAATAATGAGGGGATTATAAGTCCAAAATCCATTGCTCCTCATTCGAGAGACTTTATCCAAGCGGAATATACTATCAGAAGGATGAATCTTAATACGGAAGGAATAATAGCAGGAAGAAATGATACATACAGAAGAACGAAAAGAATAATTAGACAAATTGAAGATTTATTGGTTTCTCAAAATATTAATTACAATATGGCCAGGAAACAAGCTATCAGGGCCAAACAAATAGAACTGCTAAAATTGGCGAATAAATTTTCTCCTTACTCAGCAGCAGCAAAATATTGTTTAAGAGAATCGGGATTAGAGTGGGCAATTAATATAGCGATGGCTGCGTAGGCATTTTATCAATTAGGCAATATAAATGAATTTCACATACATCTGTTGAAGCAAGTTATTAATTAATAGCAAAGGGCAACTTATAAGTATGGGCAAATTTATAGGGATTCATTTAATTCTTTTAAAATGTGTATTAGATATCCGATACAGCCATTTGCATTCTTAATTCTCTTTGCGTCAAAGATTTTATTTGCCAACGAGTAGTAATAGCTTGTGGTAATTTCTCTTCTTAGCCTTATGGAAGCGTTTCACAGGGAAATAGAGATGTCAACGATGTAATATGACTAATTGATGAAGTCAAACGTGCTGTCGGATAAAAGGGCTCCATAGACTTAAACAACACAAAATATCAGTGCTTTTCAGAGATCGGGCAGGCTCGTCTGAAAATGAGTATCAGTAAGTGCTGAGTTTTGACTAGTCCTGAATAGGCTATACACTCAAAATTAAGTTTATGGTCCAGGAACAGGAAAATTTTGTGCAGCAGGGTGATGGTATACGCCATCATTTTGACAAACAATTAATTAAAGAGATTGTAAAGGCAGTAGAGCGCGGGTGTAGCCGCGCTGAGCTGATCAGGCGGTATGGGATGGCAGTCAGAAACCTTTACCTGCCCCGCAGCGACGTTCACTTGTGCGTGCGGTTATGGAAGGCGGGATGACGCTTCAGGAAGCGAAGTTGACTACCAGCTACCTTCCAGAAAGTTGTAACCCGATACCTTTTAATGGCAGAAAAAGAAAAAGCCGAACTTCGACGAATAGCTTTACTTATGCCCGCCAACGAAACCAGATCTGAAGCACTATCAGCAGACGATGCGGCAGCTTTGAAGAAGGCCCTGGAAGAAGCAGAGCTAAAAATCAAAGCGCTTAACACGCTGATTGATGTTGCGGAAGAACAATTTAAAATCGCCATCAGAAAAAAGCCTGGTGCCAGGCAGTCATCCGAATGAAGCTGGACTATCCTGGCTTAACGAAAGAAGTTTTATGCAGACTGTTTGGCAAGACACGACATGCATTATATGATCATTTATGGAGAACTGAGGAGGTAACGGTTAAAGAAGAAATCATCTTGCAACTGGTCCATGCCATTAGAATAAAACTCCCGCGCGTGGGTGCACGCAAACTTTTATTCTTACTGCAGCCGGCTTTGTTAGCGCATCACCTTCACATTGGGCGAGACGCACTGTTTGAGTTATTGGCTGAACACAAAATGCTCGTTCGCCATCGTAAAAGAAAAGTGATCACCACAGACTCCAGACACTGGATGCGCAAGTACAGTAACCTCATTAAAACACTGCTTATTGATCGCCCTGAACAGGTGTGGGTGAGCGACATTACCTATGTCCGCGTAAAGAATGAATGGGGTTACCTGAGCCTGATCACAGATGCATACTCTCGCCAGATAATGGGTTTTGCCTTCCGGAGTGATATGCTCGCTCAAGGCTGTATACATGCCCTTGAGATGGCAATAGCCACGCGTATGTATCCAAAGCAACGACTCATCCATCACTCTGATCGGGGCTCACAATACTGCTGCACAGGCTATGTCGATGTATTAAACCAGCATAACATTGCCATCAGTATGACGGAGAACGGAGATCCCTATGAAAATGCACTTGCTGAAAGAATGAATGGCATTATCAAAAATGAGTTCAACTTATATAACCACCCCCTGAACTTCCAACAAACCTATCAGTTGATCTGCCAGAGCATCCAATCCTACAATACCTTCAGACCCCACAGCAGTTGTGACTACATGACGCCAGCGCAGGCGCATCTTCACAAACAGCAGATAGTAAAGCGATGGAAATCCTATCCGAGATCCTGGGAACACCACGCGGAACATAAAATCGAAACCATCCTATGAAACCAGATAATAAGTTCATTAAATCATCGATCTTGAGGAATATACATGATCCAGGCAACGCTCACCCTACATGTATAGAACTCTCAGGATTATTTATTAACTGTGTATAGTTATTTTAGTACGAGTCACTTGCTTTTACTACCGTACATGAACTGTATCAAAAACGAACAGGATGAGAATGTAAAACTCCATAAATCCCTGGCAGTAAGCCATTTCACCATTGGCAGAGTTTTTAAGGTAACTATTGATTAACCTCCGCTTATGCTCAAAAGCTACCTCACTACTGCCTTTCGCAATCTCCTCAGAAATCGCATTTCTTCCGTTTTCAATTTGGCCGGCCTTACCATTGGTATTGCAGTTACCCTGCTCGTTGGTTTATGGGTACGGGATGAGCTTTCTTTCAATAGTTACCACAGCAATGAAAACCGGATCGCACAGGTAATGACCGGTGGCGTGGATGCAAAAGATGGTCCGTTTACTAATAACTCGGTTCAATACCCGCTTGCTACCTCCCTGCAAACGAATTATGGTGATCAATTCAAACATATCATTAGAGCATCAGGAGTGAGTGATAATATCCTAACAGCAGGTGAAAACAAGCTATCAGCAGTCGGACAGTTTATGGATGCTGGTGCACCTGAAATGTTCTCGTTAAAAATGATTTATGGGAGTTGGTCAGGACTGCAGGATCCGCAATCTATCATATTGGCAGAATCTGTAGCCAGGTCACTGTTTGGAAAAGACAACCCTGTGAACCAACTGATAACGCTGAATAATAAATCCAGCTTAAAAGTTACTGGTGTTTATGAAGACCTGCCAAAGAACACGCAACTGAATAATATCAAATTCCTTTCTACCTGGGCTTTTTATGAATCTCAGAATAAATGGATAGCGGAAAGGGCTACGACCGACTGGGCCAATCATTTTCTAAAATTATATGTGGAAATACCCAAAGGGAGTGATTTTGCTACTGCGACAAATGCTATTAAAGACATAGAATTAAGGAATATATCCAAACTGCCAGGCTTTGAAGATCATGTCAAACGACACCCTCAGCTTTTTTTGCACCCCATGAAACGCTGGCATTTGTATCCATTTGCAAATGGGGTTACAGATCCTAAACCGGTAAGGCTGGTCTGGATGGTTGGTATAGTAGGATGCTTTGTTTTACTGCTGGCCTGCATCAATTTTATTAATCTTAGCACCGCTCGTTCGGCAAAACGTGCCAAAGAAGTGGGAATTAGAAAAACCATCGGCTCCAGGCGCTGGCAACTGGTATTCCAGTTCTTCAGTGAATCTCTATTAATCGTTTTTTTCTCCTTCTTACTGGCTTGTATCCTCCTAACTGTATTACTTCCGTGGTTCAATAAACTATCAGGGAAGGATATGGGAATGCCGTGGCTCGATCTATATTTCTGGCTGGCTGGTATCGTATTTATTATCCTCACTGCAATACTCGCAGGACTCTATCCCGCTTTGTATCTCTCCTCCTTTAAACCTGTTACTGTTTTAAAAGGCGGAATATTGCGCAGCAGCAGATGGGCGGCCCTGCCTCGTAAAGCACTGGTGGTGGTTCAGTTCACTGTATCTGTTGGTTTGATCATCAGCACCATTGTTGTTTACCGTCAAATATTATTCGCTAAAGACCGGCCGGTAGGATATACTCGGGAAGGTTTACTAACCCTGGGAATGAAATCGGATGATTATAAAGGGAAAATTGATGTATTGCGAAATGAGTTATTGAGCACTGGCGTAGTTTCTAATCTATCCGCTTCAATGGGTAAGGTTACTGAAGTGGTTAGTGGAAATAATGGGTTCGACTGGAAAGGAAAAGATCCCAATGATGAAGAGAGCTTTGCTACACTGGCCGTTTCGCGTGAGCAGGGCAGAACTGTTGGCTGGCAATTTATAGCGGGTCGTGATTTTTCACCTGATCTTGCGGGTGATTCATTAGGTGTGGTGGTCAATGAGGCTTTTGCAAAATACACGAAACTTCAGAACCCGGTAGGAGAGACCATTACCTGGAATTGGAAAGGTAAGGATACCAGGTCTTATACTGTTTTAGGGGTGGTCAGGGATATGGTGATGGATTCTCCCTATGATCCGGTTGAACCTACCCTGTTTTTTATAAAAGCGTTTAATGGAGGTGTTAGCAATCTAAATATACGCGTCAGACCCAATATAGCCATGAGCGAGGCGCTACCGAAGATTGCGGCTGCTTTTAAAAAGGTAGTGCCAGCCGTACCCTTTGATTTTTCCTTCGTCGACCAGGATTACGCCAGAAAATTTGCAGCAGAAGAACGCATTGGTAAACTCGCTGGCTTCATTACCATTTAGGCTATTCTGATTTCCTGTCTTGGTTTGTTTGGTTTGGCCTCTTATATGGCAGAGCAACGTACTAGGGAAATTGGTGTTCGTAAAGTACTGGGGGCTTCTATAATAGATCTGTGGTATTTATTATCGAAAGAGTTTGTTGTGCTCGTGCTGATCGCCATGTGTATAAGCGTGCCCATTGCCTGGTCGTTTATGCAATCCTGGTTACAAAACTATCAATACCGGGCTGGCATGAGCTGGTGGATTGTGGGTGCCACAGGATTTATGGTCTTATTTATCACTTTACTGACGATTAGTTTTCATGCCATAAAAGCGGCTTTACTTAATCCTGTTAAGAGTTTAAGAAGTGAATGAGTATCGGGAAAAGGATAGGCAGCCTGGTGTACGCCTTGATCATAATTTTTCAATCGGGTAACCCTTATCAATCCAGTCTGTCTTAATATTATGGGGTAAGTCCAGCAATTTGAAGTTGCTAAACTTCATTTCTTTCAGCAATTGAATGGCAGGTCTAACATTGGGACAATGTTCATAGGGACAGCAGCCGCAATAGATTACAATCTGCGTATCCTTTGGAAGTTTTGCAAGCTCCTCTTTGAATAATTTAATATTTTCTGCCTCCTTAACCATTCCTACGTCTTTGGAATGGGGAATAATGGCGCCAGGTCCTATACAGTATATTACCGGAACCTGTTTATTATCCTTTAAAATAGTTGATAACTCCGATGGGTTCATTAACTGTTCAGGTGTCCAGTTAATCGGATTTTGTGCTATTGTTTTTTGGGCGAGGAATAGCAGGGGGATTAGTAATCGTATAAGCCTCGTTTGGCTAGCAGGTTTTGAATTTTTCAGTTGCATATTCGAGTTTACAGTGGATCTCTCCATCGGTTGTTTTGTAATTATAATATTAATAAGTACCCGGACTCCATGCCTTATCCAAAGATAATACCGGGAATGTCCCAACAGGCGTATTTGACTATATTTTTGTGCCTATTCACCTCGCGACCAGGTCAGGTAATTAGAGTTTTTAAACGACCACTGATGATGTAACTTTGCCTTACAATAAATCCTTGCAGTATGGCAAAAAAGGTAAAAAAATCAACCGGTGACAAGGCGGATGAAAAATTTCCGCTCCCCATTTATAAACCAGGAGAGGATATTTATAACCAGGAGAAGGAAGTTCCTCTTAAAGATGACGAAAAGGAAGAACTGGATGGGCTGGCCAAAGGGCTTGATATTCCAGGCGCTGAATTGGATGATGCCAACGAAGCAATTGGTGAAGAAGATGAAGAAAATAATTATTACAGCCTGGGCGGTGATGATCATGATGATCTGGAAGAAGATAAGGAGTAACAGGCAAAATATTACTTATTCCACGCGAAACGATTTCTCCGGCTTTGCCGGTCCTTTCATCATATATACTTTAATAAGGCCGTAGTCAGTTAGGGCTGGAACTGACATAAGCACCCGATGCAAGGTGAATAGTATGAGCACCGGTTATACTGTGCGGTACTTTTACATCCATTATACAGCGACCGTCCCAAAACCCTCAACGGACAATTTACCAGATTCAAAAGTGTAAAAACTTATTTCCGCATTTGAAAAGTATATTTATCTTTGTCACTAAGATATTTAACTGGTAAGATAAATGAAGGCAAAAATAAACGCTGAGGCAATTAGTCGGTTAGGGAAACAAATTTCAGATGCCACCATCTTAATGCACGAGGCTATTGCAAGAAAGGCAGGCTTAACGGCAGCAGACCGCAAATACTTAGGGATAATCCTGGACAATGGAAGCCTGACAGCAGGGGAACTTTCCAACTTGACAGGACTGACCACAGGCGCCATTACAGGGCTTATTGACCGCCTTGAAAAAAAGAAATTGGTAAAACGGGAGTTTGACAAATCAGACAGGCGAAAAGTCTTCATCGTTCCTAATATTGATAAAGCATCCAGGCTTTTTGCAAATTCGCACCTGGACCTGCCAACTCAACTTGAACATTTACTTTCAACATTCACGGCTAAAGAGATTCAGGTAATTGAAAGATACCTGACTTCAACTGTTGAAATAATGAACAACGTAACTAAAAGATTAAATGAGAAATAGATGAATGCGTTAACGGTAAATATTCTAACAAGGGCTGAGATTTGGCTTTGTATTACCACACTCATTTATTTTCTAATGAATGGCGCTCAGATTTTTGAAACCTTTGTAATCGTTCCTAAATGGACCGCTTCGCCACCTGAAAGTTTACACTATTTCAAAGGCAAATACGCCCTGGATCTGAAAACATTCTGGATTATTATTCATTCAATACACGAAATCACCTCTATTCTTGCAATTGTTTTTTGCTGGAAATCAGATATAAGAAATCCTTTACTCCTTTTGTTTGCCATACACTTCCTGGTCAGGGCCTGGACAATCTTATATTTCGCACCAACTATTATGGAGTTTGAGCGAATGGCCAATGCAGAAAATATTACACAAAACTTAATTAATAAAGCCGCCCTCTGGCGAAAATTAAATTATATACGGGTTGGAATTTTCCTGGCAGTATCAATTGGATTAATTCCGCTTTGTATGAAAGCTTTAAACCTGAGAACAGGTTAATAGACCATTAGGTTTTGAAATGTTCAACAGCCTCCACCGCGAGGTATGGCATAAATCTCATTGCCACAAACAATTAAATTGAAGACCTTATCCTTTATGGATGGTAATATCAGTTTCCATGTTTTTCCTTTGTCGGATGATTTATAAATACCGGTGGGATGTCCACAGAAGAAGTTGTCACCAAACTGGATAATGGAGGCAGTGTTGAGTTCAGGTTTAAGGTCATCATCAATTGGCTGCCAGGTTTTACCGCCATCGTATGATGTGCTTACTGTTCTGGCCATCAGCTGTCTATTGGCAACGATAGCAGCGAATCCATCTTTGATGGGTTCTACATCAATACCTACACCTCCCTCATATAGCACAGATTCCCAGTTTTCACCATCATTGGTGGACCTTAATATACCATTCTCGTTTACCGCCAGGAGTACGCCGTTTGACTCTGTCAATTTCCCTATAGCGCCTCCCATATAGACCTGCTTCCAGGTTTTTCCATCATTAGTTGATTTATAAAGGCGGTAGCTGGTGCTGACGAATAAGGTGCCTCCGGCAGTTTCAAAAACGGTGCGTATTTCAGTTCCCGGGAAATTCCTGAAAGTAGGAGCCCATTCTTTACTCCCGGTTGCTCTTTTTAAAAATTGACCATCCTGATTGAAAGCAATTATACCTGCCTTAACAGGGGCGCTTTTGCGATATTTTTCCGGAAAGATCTCTTTTTCCCAAAAAGGAGCGGAGGAGTTTGGATTACTGTGATATACCTGGTTTGTGGAAGTTATATAGACCCCACTCTCATTTGCAAAGAAGGATGGATAGTAATCAACATCTTCCTCCCAATTTCCGGGCAGCCCTTCGCTAATGTCCTGCCAGCTTTCTCCACCATCAGTTGATTTAAAAACAAGATTTGTTACGGCCGACTTTTTTTCATTCGGTTTTTGCTGAATACTGGTGATTGGCGATGCAAAGAGGTAAATTAAAAGAAAAAGAAAGGCAAGGTTATAGATTTTCATGACTAAAATGATTTAATAATAAATGCGGATAATCGATTTCTTTAAAAGTTGCGGGATCAAAAATTGTTTTACCTTAACGTTCCCAAACATACGCATCGGCGATGCAGCTCCTTGCAAATCAACTGTAAAAAGAAATGTAAATGCGTGTAAATTCTTCTTTTACGGGCTTTTTCACTAACCGATTGGTGTTAAATGCTGGCATTGCCATTATAATGCTCGCTATTTTTTCCAGTGCTGCGGCCTTCAAAGATCCTTCCGACCGCGACCTGCTGGTGAAAGAAGTGAACCTTATGATCAGGCAAATTGGCCACCGGTTGCTTTTGCAGGCAGGCGATTCAACCTCACGTGTATTGCCCGTTACCGAGACTA
>JAJKIP010000304.1 GCA_021154405.1 Segetibacter sp.
TCTATGCATTCAGGCTGGTAAAAGACAAATTAATTGCAGAAAATATTGTAGAAGAAAGTTTTGTCCGTTTATGGAAGAAACACGGGAGTTATGAAACGGAAAAAGAAATTCGGCTGGACCTATATATAAATGTAGGAACTGCGGCCAATGCCTGGATCAGCAAAGAGGCCATTGGATCCCGATCGCTATCGGGATTGGAGTCTGATCCTAATTTGCCAGAATTGATCAGGGCAGAGGTAACTCGAAAATTATATTCTGCCATCAGGGAGTTGCCTCCTTTTTACAGGCAGGTCTTTAAGCTGATATACATACAGGGCAAAACGCTGAAGGAAGCATCTGAGGAATTGAACATTTCGGAAAGCACGCTAAAAGATCACCAGCTGATCGGGTTACAATATGTAAATAGAAATGGTCAGTTAGTTTAAAAGTTCACTCCTTGCTTTATTAATCCAGTATAACTTATTGAGGCAGCTTGCTCTTCATCTGAAATACATTTTTCCTTAACACAAACTTTTCATTGTCACCTGGTCTATCGGACCATTATTTGTTCTTAGTACTAGAACTGTCTTTCTCTGAAAGGGTGGTTCCTATGACAATTCAAGACGTATGAAAAAGACACCTGTCGATACGAATGCTGACGGGAAGATTGAACAGGCAGAAGAGATAATTCCCTTCCTGACTAAAAACTTTTTTCATTTCCTTAAGGATATGGAAGAGCAAAAGCTTGCAGAGTGGGTGGATGAGGAACAGATGAATAAACAATTATTCAATGAGTTAACGGATCAAAAGGAATTACAAAGAAATCTGGCGGAAATAGATAACACAGAAGTCAAAGGTGCATTGAGCCGATGCCTGAAAAAAATCAGGGAGGAGAAATAATCCCGATAAATATTGGGATCTGCGAACTGGATAATCCCTATCCCGATAGCTATCGGGATCAAAGTCTGTCTTCAATACATTTATTATACTTTTCCAGGAGTTCAACATATTTATCCTTCCAGTAGTCGCGCTGCCGGATCAGTTCTTCTTTTTCCTGTTTATCAGCCCCATCCAATAAGTACTTCGGCATATCGGGGATATGTTCAGTAAAATCATAGTTCATGGCCTTGCCATAGGCGATGAGGATATGGTCTTCCAGGTTAGGGTTTTCGATATGTTTATAGTAGGCAGAGCGACTATAACCGGCTTTTCCGGCCACGTCCTCCTTATTAAGGCCGGTTCCTTCAACGGCGATGGCCAAAAGTCTTCCCCTGTCTGGTTTCATATACATGATTTACAATAGGGTAAAGGAATAAACATTTATGTATAAAAATATATACAAATTTTACGCATTTGGAGTGCAGTAATGTTTAATATTGCATGGGCAAGGTCGCCAGTCGCTCTAAAAAGCGCAATCTAATGGCTTAAAAGCTATCGGGCCCAATCCGGGAAATCAGGACCGGATATAAATAAGAGATATATAAGGTATAGAGATTGGATTTGAAATTATCCGTTTTTTTTCTTTAACCCGATTCCGATAAATATCGGAATGGGATCAGATCTTTTTACCGGTAGCCTTCTCTAATCTTTGTGTTAGGGAGGAGTGGATGAGGCGGTGCTCATGTATCAGGCGTGGGCCCACTTGTCCTATAGTTAGCACACAGTATAGTAAAAGCCGCACACTTGCAAAATACCTTTGTAGGGGTATTGGTTTTTATTATTTAAGCATTTACCTTTAAACCGACTCTGCAGTTTCCTTTAGATTTTGAATGAATAGACTGGAAACTCCGAACCAAACCTATCCATGCTTTCGCAGCCACCAGCGAGAATTTTGGCTCTGACAAGACTCTTCGCAAAAGGCTTGACTGCCCGCAAGGCGGTAAAGTTCAGACTATCCGGTTTCCTAATAAGTAAATAATTAAACTGTTTAAAGTGGAGTACTCCGGACAGGATGACGTACAGGAATACGTTGATGCGTTCCAACGTGGCGAAGAAAAAGGGTTTACTTATTTTTTTAACGCTTTATACCCTGCGCTGCTTTACTATGCTTTTCGCATTGTTAACGACAAGCCCACGTCGGAAGACGTTGTGGAAGAATCATTTATCAAGATCTGGGAGCGCCATTCCACCTTTACCCATCCAAAGGTGATCAAGGCCTGGTTGTATACTACAGTACGCAATGGATGTCTCAATCGTTTACAGCAACAGCAACGTTCCGCTACACAGGTTGAACAGATCGCCAGGATGAAAGAAGGCGAGCATGAAAGCTATGCTTTGCATGAAATGATCCGGGCTGAGGTAATTCGTGAGCTTCACGCCAATATTGAAAGCCTTCCTACTGCCTGCAGGCAGATATTCAAGATGTTATATATCCAGGGCAAGACGGTGAGAGAGATTGCCAATGAACTGGAATTGTCTATCAGTACAATCAAAAATCAAAAAGCGCGTGGTCTGGGATTATTGAGGAAACGAATGCCTGAGCTATCAGTATTGCTTATGCTGCAGGTACTTCGTGAACTTTCTTAAAGCTTATTAAGTATATTCAAAATATTACTACGGTTTCAACAAAAATTGGAACCGTATTTTTTTTAGTTCAATTGAGTCAGTGAGGCTTTAAAAAATTATTCGTGTAATGATAGCTATCGACAGGAACTATTTATTCTATTACATCGGTCAGGATTAAGCTTTTGAAAAATTACTCGTCTCCAAATAACTATCGGCCGCAAATCTTTTTTACGATCTCCTACTCGTAATTAAAAACTTACTCCCGTCCCAATAACTATCGGGAGCGAGCCTTTTTTACGATCTCCTACTCGCCATTTAAAAAATTACTCCCGATTGCGAATCTTTTTTGCGGTTGTGGTGTAAGACAATTCCCCAGCGAATATTAATATTCGTTGTACGAAAAATTGACTAATAGATCAACTTTACGCTTAAGTGTTTATCTATAGTTTACTGTTTTAGTAAAAAGCAGTTGACCGCAAAAACCCGAATACAATCGTTTGTCCTATAGCATTGATCAGTAGTAACTTCCGGATGAAATTAATTTAGTCCTTTTCTCGAAATAAAAGTTCTTATTTAGATGAACAAGTAATGCATGATATTATTAATTTTACGTTAATCTAACTGCACCGGATATTAAGCCACCGGGTGAATGCAGCCCTTATCTACAGCATGAATAATTCGCACGAAAAGAAGGCTCGGCGCATTGCCACTCTGCTAGCAGGGTATATGCGCGACAACCTGACTCCCGCCGAGCATGATGAGCTCGACGAGTGGGTAGGCGCCAGCGATAAAAACATGCGGCTCTTCGAAGAACTCACAGATGAAAGAAGAGTACAACTTGCACTGGATCTTCTCAACGACAATAATCAATCAGGTTTAGTAAAGAAATTAAAAGAGGATAAGGATTTTAAATATCCAAGTCATCGTCCTTACCGCCTGGTAAGAAGAATAGGTATCGCAGCATCTATTGCGATTGCATTGAGTGTTGGTACTTATTTTATCTATCCTTCCATTTTCGGCAAATCAAAATCATCAGGGGAAATAGCTAAATCAAATGAGGTAATACCCTTACCTGTTGCTCCTGCAAAAGAATCTGCTGAACTTACTACTGTAAATGGCACAAAATTTACAATGGATACCGTCCGTAATGGTTATTTTGCAATGCAGGGCGATATTGAAATTGAAAAAAGTGCTGGTGGAATTCGGTATGCTGTAAAAAAAAGTAAGCAAATAACAGAATCACGCAACATATTAACCACTGCAAAAGGTAAATATTATAATATATTTCTACCAGATGGTACAAAGGCTAAACTGAATGCTAATTCCTCAATCAGCTATCCTGTGCCATTTCTTGGAACAAATCGCCGAGTATCCATTACAGGTGAAGTTTATTTTGATGTAGCCTCGGCAAAAGAGAAGGGTCTTAATTATGGCAGGCCATTTATCGTTGATATACCAGACAGGAATATGACAGTGGAGGTAATGGGAACACATTTCAATGTGAATGCTTATTCAGATGAAAAGTTTGTGAAAACTACATTGATTGAGGGATCTGTAAAAGTTTCTGCAGGCGGAAAAACTGGTCTGCTTAAACCGGGACAGCAGGCGATTGTAGGCAGTGATGGAGTTATACAGGTTGAAAATGTAGAAACCAGTTTTGCAATAGCCTGGATGGATCATGTACTCAAAGCAAAAGAGAATAATTTAAGATCCACGCTAAATATATTGTGCAGATGGTATGACCTGGACCTGGAGTTTCCTCAAGATACCAATGACACCAATCTTACAAGCAGTAATACAGTTACCTTGAATTTAGATAATCCTATACAGGAAAGTCTGAACGCTTTAAACAAAACCACTCCACACGTACATTTCGAGGTCAAAGGAAGAAGACTTGTAGTAGCAGTCACACCCTCATGAAAGTTAAAAACTGGATTCCCGGTGCAATGATATATGAAAACGGACGGTACCTTTCATATCAATATATGGGCGGTTGTTTGCAATATTGTGCGTTATAGCACTAAGAAATTGGCAGTTGTCAATACTAGCAACAGCACCTTCAGGCGTGCAAGTAAGATTATTGCATTGTTGCTTCCTTTCCTCCTGCTTACAACTTTTTCTGCCTTTTCTCAAATAACTATCTCAAAGATTAATGTTTCACTTGAAGATATCTTTTTTGCCATTACTAAACAGGCGGGGTATAATGTAATTTATAAAGAAGAGCAGATTCAAAAAGCCAATAAAGTCAGTATAAACGTAGAGAATGCTTCAGTAACCAGTGTTTTGGATTTTCTGGCAAGACTACTTCCCATTAAATATTCGATTAGTGGCAAAAATATAACCATTGACTTTGATGCGAACAATGGAACTCCAGGTTCACCTCCAGGAATTGCGTTAACGGGAAAGGTTACAGATGCGTCAGGAAACCCATTGCCCGGGACTACTATAAGCATAAAAAATGTAAAGGGAATAGGAGCAATCGTCAATAGCGATGGTGAGTTTGCATTATATGACATTGATCCTGCAAGCACACTGGAAATTTCCCATATTGGATATGATACCAGGATTATTAAACTCGATAATCGAAAAACGCTCTTAATTGCCCTGAATCTCCAGGTAAGGTCATTAGAAGAGTTTGTTACCAATGGGTATACAAGCACACCTCGTAAATACGAGGTCGGGTCGATTAAGAAAATAAATTTTGATCAAATTCCAAAGCAGATTGGCAATAATATTTTTGCAGCTATTCAGGGAAGAATTCCCGGTATGATGATTACACAGCAAAGCGGTTTACCAGGTTCTCCATATAGGGTTCAAATAAGAGGTCAACGCTCGATCGGACTTTCAGGACAACTGCCTAATAATTCTCCTCTCTTCGTGGTTGATGGCGTACCATTTCTATCCAGTTCCGAATCAATTTCGCAAAAAGGCGGGGTTCTGTCAAACAATCCGTTCAGCACACTCAATCCGGAGGATATTGAAAGCATTGAAGTACTGAAGGATGCAAATGCAACCTCCATTTATGGCTCATTAGGGGCCAATGGAGTCGTGCTGATTACCACAAGAAGAGCAAAGGTTGGTGTAGCATCCCTTAATCTCAATATTTATAGCGGACTTAGTACTATAACCCGGGCACCGGATTTAATGAATACAGAAGAATACCTGGCAATGAGGAAAGAAGCATTTAGAAATGACAATGAAATACCTAATGTAAACAATGCTCCTGACTTATCTACATGGAATAATAACAGGTATAACAACTGGAAGGACTTACTAATCGGAGGCACAGCACATTTCACCGATGCACATCTCCGATTTGCAGGTGGATCTCAATACACCCAGTTTGCATTAAGTGGCGGATATAATAGGGAAACAACTGTATTCCCTACTGACCAGGGAAAATCCTTTACTTCTGCAAGTTTTAATTTTTCACATAAAACTCCTAGTAAAAAGCTGGAATTCAATCTATCGGCTAGTTATGGTTACGATAGAAATAAACTTTTCGCAGTTGATCCTACACAATTCATCGCTTCGGTCCCTAATTCACCTAATCCCTTTAAAGAAGATGGAACATTAAATTTTGGGGGTCCTCTTGAATCTGCATTCTCTAACCCGTTCGCTTATTTGTATCAGCCTTATAATGTCACCATGGAGCGCCTGACAACTGGCTTCAGACTTGAATATAGACCCATTAAAAAATTAAGTTTGCGAACCAGCGCTGGCTATAATCTTATTAGCTGTGATGAAGTATATCAGATCCCTATTGCGTCACAGGATCCCCGTAACAGTCCCACAGGGGCTGCAAGTTTTGCTACCAGTAAAAACCGGAACTGGATCATAGAGCCCCAAGTTGAATATTGGGATACTACTACAAATAGTAATCTTAAAATATTAGTTGGTTCTTCTCTCAGAAGCCGTACTGGAATTTCAAACCTGTTGGATGGATTCAATTATACAAATGATGCCGGATTAAATTCTATTAGCAATGCCGGAACTGTAACTGCAATCAATGACTATAGCCAATATAAAGTCATATCTGCTTATGCTTTGATTAATTACATTCTTCAAAAAAAATATATAGTTGAAGCAACCGTACGAAGAGATGGATCTTCCCGATTTGGCCCCAACAGGAAATTTGGAAACTTCGCTTCATTAGCAGCAGGATGGATATTTACCAACGAGAAATTAATGGGCAAACCATCTTCCGTGCTCAGCTTTGGTAAATTAAGACTTGCATACGGTACTTCAGGTAATGATCAGATTGGAGATTACCAGTTCCTTGATGCCTGGGTCAATAATACCAGAAACCCCTATCAGAATCCTACTATTCTCCCATCCCGACTTGCAAATTTAGATTACCACTGGGAGGTACAAAGAAGTCTTGATATTGGACTGGATCTGGAATTTTTTAAAAAACGTTTCATGCTATCAGCTACTTTCAATCAGGGCAGAACTGGCGATCAGCTCTTATCTATCACATTACCTGTACAAACAGGATTTGCCAGGGTAATACGAAACTATCCTGCTTTAACACAAAACAGAAATCTTGAAATAGAACTAACAAGTAGCAATATCAGAAGCAAGGATTGGAGTTGGAATACTTCCATAAATATCTCATTCCTCAGAAACAAATTGGTGAGGTTTCCTGATCTGAAAAATTCAGACTATGGTAATAACCGTTTCGTGATCGGTAAGCCATTGAATATTGTTTGGGGTTATCGCACAGGAGAGATGGATAAGAATACAGGCATTTACCCAATCCTGGATAGGAATGGAAAGAAAATTGATATCCCCACAAGTCTGCCAACTCTTGATGACCAGGTGGTACTAGGAACTTATGATCCTGAATATTTTGGAGGAATGGAAAATAAAATTGACTGGAAGAACTGGCAACTTCAATTTCTATTCCAATTCGTAAAACAAATGGGACAAGACCCAATTTATTCCAATGACAGGGTCCCGGGATATGCCGTTAACCAGCCAAGATCATTGTTGAATAGATGGGTAACATCCGGGAGTAATGCTCCCTACCCTGAATATACCCAAAGTGGAAATTCTCCAGCGGCAATTTCCTGGTTTTTTGTAAATAGTTCTGATCTGGCTTTTTCAGACGCCTCGTATATCCGATTAAAGAATATATCGCTCACTTATGATTTACCTGAAAGCTGGTTCAGAAATCTTAAGATTAGAAAATGTAGTTTATATGTGCTTGGACAAAATATTTTGACATTTACAAAGTTTATTGGTTTTGATCCGGAAACATGGCAAAGCAAATACGCTCTTCCGCCCTTAAAAACGTTTGCCGCAGGAATACAGGTTAATTTCTAAATGAATTCAATGACCATAGACAATAAATACAAAGCTTTAGTTTTCCGGGTTACCCTTGTATCCCTGATTTGTATTTTATCCAATTCCGGATGCAAAAAATTTGTAGAAATAAAACCTCCCATCAACCAGACTATCAGTGATGAGGTCTTTCAAAGTAATGAGCTGGCTATTTCTGCTGTTACAGGTATCTATAGTGAAATGATGAGCACCAGTGGACGTTTTTCATCAGGAGAGGTAACTTTTTATGCTGGTATGGCGGCTGACGAGCTTACATATCAAACTCCTACATTCCGGGATGAATTTGTGGGAAACCGGATTACGGAAGCAGGACAAGCTATTCTGCTTTCTGCGTTTTGGGACAGAGCCTATAAATTTATTTATACAGCCAATATCTGCCTTGAAAAAATGAATGCCCCTACTGCTACTATTTCAAACGAAGTCAGGAGAATGCTCGAGGGGGAATGTCGCTTTATCAGGGCTTTTTGCTATTTCCATATGGTCAATCTATTTGGAGATGTGCCCATGCCTGAAGGTTCAGATTTCCGGATCAATATGAACCTGCCAAGAACACCTGCGGAAAAAGTTTATGAATTAATCATCCATGATCTTGAAGCTGCTTCCGAGTTATTACTGGAACAATATCCCACTCCTCCAACCAGGGTAAGGCCGAATAAGTATGCAGCTCTCGCGCTATTGGCGAAAGTTTACCTTTACCGTAATGAATGGGCCAAGGCTGAAATAGCAGCTACTCAAATAATTAATTATCCAATTTATAAGCTCGACACACTTGATAGTGTCTTTAAAAAAGCAAGTGTTGAAGCTATCTGGCAACTTTTACCAGTAAATTCTACTTTCAATAATACATGGGAAGGACAAATTATTCTTCCAACCAGCACTTCATATCTACTAACCGATACACTTTATAAATCTTTTGAGCCAAATGATCGTAGAAAAAATGCTTGGGTAGGTCAAAAAACGGTTTCTGGTATTACCAGGTTTTATCCTGCCAAATACAAGGTTAAAACCAATAAGGATAAATTGGAATACTATGTGGTATTCAGATTAGCGGAACAATACCTTATTCGTGCCGAAGCGAGGACACATCTCAATAAACTAATGGAAGCTGCAGCTGATATTAATTTCATAAGAAATAGAGCCTGGTTATCAAATACCACAGCAAATACACAGGATGCTCTTTATTCAGCTATTGCTCAGGAACGCAAAATTGAACTCTTTGCCGAGTGGGGTAACCGATGGTATGACCTGAAACGAACCAAAAAAGCTGATGCAGAATTAAAAAATCTTCCGATTAAAGCGCCATACTGGACTACGAACGATACTTTATGGCCAATTCCAAACAGCCAGATAATAGCGAATCCAAATTTGACGCAAAATCCGGGTTATTAAAAAGTGCCAGATAATTTAAACATCTGGCACTTTAGATTTAGATACTACTATAAAAGGGGTCTGTAACGAATGGCACAAATAGTAGAAAGATCCGGGATTGCATCATCATATTCATCTGGAAGACATTTGATCTCACAATAAACAAGACCAAGCATGGTCAGGCAATCAGGCCAATTGTCTGGATCCAATGAATAATAATAGGGATCACCCATTGTAAGTAGGTTACCGTTAAAATCAAACCACTTGTAAACACCGCCAGTTTTTGCTTTGGTTTCTTTTTGCACAGTGAAAGCACTTGCAGCAATACCTATGGCCACGGCCATCAGGCAGATCACATACTTTTTCATAATGTAAAGTTTAATTATTAAAAAAAAGAGAAACTATTTTGAAGTCGGATTAAACTAATCAGAAAATGCAGCGGAGTGTGTGACCGGAGTTTCCGGTTTGACTGGCCGTTGGTATAGCCAGATCCCGAGGAGTGCGATTATCGAATATGTAATATTAAAAACAAGGTGTTGTTTCCAGGTCATCTGTTTCAATACACCACCACAAGAACAGGGCAAATGGGGTGTAAATGCCAGCATATAGCCAACATAACCTGTAAAGGCAAGCATCAGCGCAAAGGAGCACCAGAGCCCAATGCGCCGCGTTTGGGGCAAAATCAACAGCAGAGAGATCAGTATCTCTGTTGAAGGTAAAATCCAGGCCACTACCGGGGCGTAATTCCCAATCAGAGGCGACCTGGATAGAACATGGCGAAAACTACCGAAATCGAGTAGTTTACTCGTTGCAGCGTATATATATAATAGGATAAGCGAGCCTACGACCAATTCGGCGGCAATAAGGCTTCGTTTCATGCGCTAAGTTGCTATAGATGGCATGTATTTCCCAAATCAAATTGTTTTGAAAATGGAAGTATTAGCTTTCCAATCGGGCGGATCAGCTACAGTATTGGATTTCAGAAGATATTTTTTAGAATATTTTGAATTCGTTTAGACCTTTCACCTACGTGGAACATATTAAAATATTGACCGGATATCCTCTTAAAGTTCAAACCGCCCAGGTCAGTCATATTCTTGCTGTGACTGAAACATCCATTCACACTTCCAGGCAATGAAAGATACCTTACTTATCGTGTTCCTTATCCCAGGATGGTTAGGTATTCCTGTGCGATCGTTTGCCCCACACTCACCTACCCCCGACCAAGGGGAGAATTAATTACCGCCTTGTCAAACACCTGTATTTGCAGAAGTGAATCTATTGCCCACGAGATTCAACAGTACTTCTGAATTAAACAGATCTATGTTCAAGGCTAACTGCTATTACTGAAATCCGGCAATGGCAGAACGGGAAAGTATTGTTTGACCGGATGATACTGAGTTGTTACAAACTGAACACATCAGATTGCTCCAGTGTGACTACCAGACCTATTCCTTTATTAAACAAGAACCGATTGCTCCATAAAAATTATATCCTGAGCAGGAACAAGCCGAAAGCCTGAATAAAACGTAGGCACATCACCAAATCACCGTTATGAAAGAAAAAATCCTAATGCTGCTGACAATGATCAGCATTATCTGCCTTAGCTCTTTTACTCCATCTAAAGAATCGAATCACAACACAACAAATGCAGTTAAAAAAACCAGCCCTACTGTAACTGTAACCTATCCTAGTGAGTTTACAAGATTTATAAACCTTCAATTGAAAAAAGCACAGGACAAATCAAAAACCAAAGCAAGAGCACTTGCACCCTTCTTTGTATTTTACTGGTGGGATTTTAACGGTTCGCAAATTAACCAGCCAGATCCTTATTATTATTCATTGGATCCTGACAATTGGCCTGACTGTACGAATTTCACAGGTAATACTTATTGTGAAGTAAAGGCACAACCTAATATGTATGATCCTACCATACCAGACCTCACGACGATCAATGCCATAAGATACCGTCCCCTTTAATAATATCGTTATCGCTCACCAATTTCTCAGGATATAAATTAAGCCAGGGCAATTGTCCTGGTTTTTTCTCTTAAACGCTTACAGTCTTTTCAAAGAGCACCAAATCCTATCCCAGCCATCCGGTAACTTAATTCCTACCCTGCTGCCTGCCCACCGTAACTTAAACACATCCCGTAACTCCAAATAACCCAAAAAACACGCATTTTCCCTTATTAACTTATTTGCTCCATTTTTTCATTCAGTAGTAAATGTTTTTCATTCGGGAGGATGTAGGCTGGTATTGGGTTTGCAGTTATTTTTGCAGAGGAAATATGACTTTTTTGTCAACTAACAAACGTTTTATTCCCCGCACAGCCTTCTGAGTGCTCCTTATCCGCTCGGTTAACTGATTAAATCTTAGCCTGTTATAATCCCATAACCAACTGTAAACCTATAATTTACCAGCGTAAATCAATTTCTTCAATTTGACCCACAATTTGGTCTTTTCTATTCACCGGACTGTCCTAACAAAGGGCAAAATCCCATTTGAAACAAGCAGTTACCTATACAATATATATGATTGAACAACCCGACAAACCGGATCTAAGTAAACAGGATGAAAAAGCTCTCCGTATCGCCTCCCTCATTGCAGGATATATCCGCCATACCCTTTCAGCTGAAGAACATGATGAACTGGACGAATGGGTAGGTGAAAGCGATGAGAACATGCGCCTGTTTGAAGAAGTTACAGATGAGGCCATGAACCAGCGTGATATCGACTTTATGGCCGCAGCAGATAAACAACCTGTTCTAAACAGGCTAAAGGGAAAACTGAACTTCACAGCTCCCAAAAGAAAAGGCTTTTTCAGGATCTGGCATTATGCCGTAGCCGCAGCCGTTGTTTTACTCCTGGGCACAGCCCTCTTCTGGTTATCACGTAACCGGAATAATGAAAGCACTCCTTCCACCCTGGCAGTAACCAAAAAACAGGATGTACAACCTGTATATGATCAGGCTACTCTTACCCTGGCAGACGGCAGGGTTATCAAATTGGACGAAGCCAAAAATGGTGCGCTTGGTGAACAGGGAACAATTGACATAACAAAAGAAAATGGCAAACTGAGCTACAAAGCCAAAAATATTGAACCACTGGATCAGCCTCAGCCCAACACTCTGACCACCCGGGGAGGAAGCTACCTTTTAACCTTATCCGATGGCTCTAAAATCTGGTTGAATTCTGCATCTTCCATAACGTATCCTGCAGTTTTCACCGGCAACGAAAGAAGGGTAGCTGTCTCCGGGGAAGTTTATTTTGAAGTAGCATCCGCCAAAACAAAAGGCCCTAACTACGGTAAACCATTCATTGTTGATGTTAAGGAAAAGAACATGTCCGTAGAAGTGCTCGGCACCCATTTTAATATCAACTCTTATGATGAAGAACCATCTGTAAAAACAACATTACTGGAAGGCGCCGTGAAAGTCACAGCCAAAGATCAAACCAGCTTCCTGAAACCAGGACAACAGGCTCAGGTTGCCATCACCGGCGATATTAAAACTACCAGTGATGTAGATGTCATGGGCGTTACTGCCTGGAAAGATGGAATGTTCATTTTCAAAGACCATGATATTAAAACAGTGATGAAACAAATTGGCCGCTGGTATGATGTGGATGTTGAATTTGAAGGGAACAGATTTTCTACTGCAGGATACAGTGCCATCATATCACGCAATCTGCCTGTTTCAAATATCCTGGATGCACTTGAACAAATGGGTGGAGTTCATTTTGATATAGAAGGGAAAAAAATAAAAGTATTACCATAAAAAATTCATCCGAAGTCTAAATCCTTCGGAATCTTGAAAAACCTCCATTTTTAAGAAGGAAGAAATCCAAAGAAATCACACGTCTCAGACCATTGATACATTAAACCATCTCTTGAAAATGTGTGTATTCCCCGGATTCTGGAATTTTGTCTCTCCGCTGCGGCAGAGAGGCAAAATTTCAAATCCAGTTCGCAAGGCAGGGAAAATGAATGGGTTCAGCGGTGATTTTCCTAAGTAAATGATTAGAGAAAAATCGGGTCTTACACTTAGTAAGAATTTTTTTATATAAAAGTGACGGTTTCTTTTTTTTATTCACCTGATCATGCTTTACATTTAGTGCCCCGAAAGGGGTGACTGGTTGCATAAAAACGCAACTGGCCATATCACTGAAACCTGTCGCCTTTATATAATAATGAAGCCCGAAAAGTTTTGGTGATATTGCGATGGAAGATTACTGTGGCTGTTATGAACTAAACCTTATCTCTGATGAAATACGAACTGCACCAGCTCGAAGAGATGGTAGCGGGTGACTCAACCTCCCGCCCCGAGCAGGAAGTGATCCGTATTAAACAAGTGTTTACAGAGATGGCACTCAGCCGGAAGAAACACAATATCCTGCGACGTTATTATCGCTTCCACCGCGATGGATTAGTAGCAATTAACTCATTACTTGAGACCACACCACGAACCCAGAGAAAAAGGGTAATGCTAACACATACCAGCAGCCTTGCTGACTGGATGGATCAACACCTGGCCCAATTCCTTTCCGCCGCTACGGATATAGATCCGGATGACCTGGATGATGAGGATATTGATGGTAAAAAATTAATTACCTCCTTTACGCTACAGGAGCTGGGAGTATTGTTAAGGCTCTATATTGAAGTTGGCGTACTCAGGATCAGGAACCAGAAAGCCATGTCCAGATTCATGAGCCGCTATATCGTGATCCGTACCAAAAAAGTGCCGGCTACTTTTTCAGCCGATCATCTGTACAACGCTATTCATTCCCCCGCACCCGTGGCTATGAACAGCATACAGGCTACCCTGAATGAAATGCTTACCCAACTCAATAAACTCCGGCTGGAAGCCAGGCGGAAAGAGAAAGGAAAGAAATAGTTTTTAGTCGCCGAAGCTTTAGCGTACGAGACCTTCGGTCATAAAGGTTAAGCAAAGAAGACCTTCGATCGCAAAAGTTTTAGCGTACGAGACCCTCGGTCGCCGAAGCTTTAGCGTAGGAGACCGATAGTAGACCAGATACAAATCTTCGGTAAGTTTTGAGTTAACATTCCGAAAATTGCCGTACCTTTTTAGACCCGAAAAAACGTCTATGAAAAACAACGATAGTTTGTGATTGATGGAAGAAAAGCTGCAATGAATACCGTGTGTTTCCAAAGCATTTTGAAGGCATTGGAGACCTCAGCTTCGGGCCATCACTCGCGCAAATGGATTTATAATTTGCTGCTGATTATTGTCTGAGAATTAATTAATTATAATGTTATTTACAAGGATGTGCATCTTTTTCGTTAGCAATCCAAAAGATACCCTCGTAAATTACCTCGGAATGGTTAGTAGTGTAGTTAAACCTTTATCGCCCCAGTTATGAACCTGACCATACAAACCTCTGCCAATGAAATTCTCTCCTTAAGGCCTTGTGCGCCTTCAGGTGAAGTAATTGAAATGAAAATCCCGGGAAGCAAAGCCTGGTCTGCCGAAGGAGATTTCGGTACGATATTCTTTGAAGAATTCCATTCGGGTCCATTTATTCTCCGCTATACCTTTCTTAAGATCATGAGAAAGGTCACACTGTACTTCACGGAACA
>JAJKIP010000305.1 GCA_021154405.1 Segetibacter sp.
CAATCATTCCTGGAATGCAGTTTATTATGACAGTGCCTGGCACCTGATGAATGTTACCTGGGCAAGCGGGTATTCAACCCGTTCAGGAGGAGATTTTGTAAAGAAATTTGATGATTACTATTGGAATACAGCTCCTGAACAATTCATCCGGCATCATTATCCCGATGATCTCCGGTGGACACTGTTGAAAAATCCTCCGCCTTTATTTGAGTTCAGGTATTCACCTTTCAAACAACGTTCCTTTATAAAATATGATATAACCGATTATTTTCCTTCTCGTGGAATTATTGAGGCAAGGGTAGGAGATACCATACACCTTGCGCTGGAGACCGGCAACGCATCATGGAGCAAGTCCGTAACACCTGATTCATTATGGGATTCCACGGTATTGGTATATACGCCTGATTATAAATATGTGCAGCCAGATGGTCCTGCCCGTGGAAACCGGGTGTCTTACAGCTTTCCCGTTAATTCAGAGTCAGTGGAGTGGCTGCATATTATGTATAATAATGACGCAGTGTTGAGGTATAAACTGAATGTAAAGAAATCAAATAGTAACTGAGGATTGAAGAGTTGACTGTTGATTCTGTCCCGGTATTACCGGGAATTCATTAACCTTAAACTTTCAGGCTATGGCACAACACATCATTGCAAGGATCGCTATCTATCTCCTTTCTATTGTCATGATCGCATTTGGCGTTTATCATTTCCTTCATCCCAGAAATCTGTTAGTATTTGTGCCTTCCAATATTCCCGGCGGTATTACCTGGGTATATGTGGTGGGTGCCGCATTTATACTGGCAGCCCTCGCCTTCATATTCAATAAAGGGGTAAAGGTGGCAGGTTATCTACTGGCCCTGCTATTGATCATATTTGTTTTGACCATTCACCTGCCTAACTGGAGACAGGCCGGTGATGACGAAATGAGGCAGGGAGCACTGATAAATATATTAAAGGATACAGCCCTGGCAGCATTCGCCCTGCATATTGCAGGAAGCGCGGATAGTCATGGAATGAAATACTGATTTTGGTCCCGATAGCTATCGGGATTAAAAATCTCGAAATAGCTCTAACTGCCTCTCTGGGAGCCGGTATTTGCCTGTTTGCTTACAAAGCCAGATTTAGGCTTTTGAATGAATTTTGAGCTTTTGGAATCCTGGCTCTTATCTTTTTTATCGCCTTTTTTCTTGCCTTTACTATTCTGCTGATTCAGAAGTGACATAATAAAATCTGTTTAATATATAATATTAGAGGTATAAAGATAAGCGATTTTAAAAAATCCGCCCACGCCCTGGGTACTGAATGCAAGGTTGGCCGGTTTGTCATGGTTCGTGTCCAACGATCCAGTGATCAGTGAGCTACGAGACAAAGCATCCTCCTTATTTTTATTTATTACCACCGACAATAATTATACATTTTCATCAATATTCTTACATAATTATTTAATCATCATTTTATTTATATATTCGGTGATATTTCTTGCTTGTGAAGTATTTTCTCGGAATTGACATCGGTACTACTCATACAAAAGCAGTTATCATCAACCATAACGGGCAGCTTCTTTTTGAATCCAGGAAAGGATATGATCTCTTGCATCCTCAACCCGGGTATGAAGAGCAGGACCCTGTTTTGATCATGGACGCGGTGGCTACAGTAATCAGGAAAGCTTTGCTGGCTGTTCCATCTGGTGATGAAGTGGCCGCAATAAGTTTTAGCGCTGCCATGCACAGCCTGCTACCTGTTGATTCAACAGGTAAGCCAATTTATAATGTTATTATCTGGGCAGATACCAGAAGCCAAAAGGAAGCGGAACAAATTGCCAGTCATCCGGATGCAGACAAGATTGTACACGCTACTGGCATCCCCATACATCCTATGTCCCCGCTTTGCAAGATTGTATGGTTTAAACAACAGCTGCCGGATGTTTTCAAAAAGACCTGCCGGTTCATTTCCATCAAAGAATATGTATTCTTCTGCCTTTTTGGGAAATATCTGGTTGATTATTCCGTGGCATCAGCAACCGGTTTATTTAACGTAAAGCTGAGAAAATGGGATGCTACAGCATTAAAGCTGGCAGGTATTGAAGAAGGGAAATTGTCATTTCCTGTTTCTACCCTTCATTCAGAGAATGAATTACTACCAGAGTATGCAAAGTTGTTTAATATTCAGAAAAATATTCCATTTATCATTGGTTCCAGTGACGGATGCCTTGCCAATCTGGGTTCTGGAGCAGTACAACAGGGGGAAACAGCGCTGACCATTGGAACAAGCGGCGCAGTGCGGATGACAGTAAATAATGGATTAGAGCTTCCGGTTAAAAACAGATTATTCCTCTATCCGCTTACAGATGATCTTTATGTAAGTGGCGGAGCCATCAATAATGGAGGTATAGTTTTGAAATGGCTGTCGGAGTTTTTCTTTGATGGTGAACAGTCGGGCCAGGACCATTATACCGAACTATTATCACTCGCAGAAAAAGTGAGTCCGGGTGCAGAAGGTTTGTTTTTCCTTCCGTATTTATTGGGTGAACGGGCACCCGTATGGGATGCAAATGCAAAAGGCGTATTAGTTGGGCTCACTATGAAACATAAAAAAGGTCATGTGGTGAGAGCGGCTATGGAAGGCGTTTCATTTACATTAGCTCAGCTGGTCCATAAGCTTGAGAAGACATTTAGCCCAATCAAAGAGATTAATGTTAGCGGTGGGTTTGTACAATCTGCATTCTGGGTACAGCTGATCGCAAATATTACCGGTAAGAAAATAAATGTAACTGAAATGGCTGATGCCTCTGCAATGGGCGCGGCCTATCTCGGTATGTTTGGAACCGGCAATTTAAAGGGCCTCTCAGCGGTGAAAGAATTCGTAAAGGTTACGCGTGTATTTGAACCTGATCCCGCCATTCATGAAAATTATGTTCAGCTATCTGTTTTTTTTAATTCTCTATATCCCCGATTAAAAGATGATTTTGCAACCCTGAGCCGGTTACAGGAAAAATAACATTGTATGCCATTATTAATTATTCTTATTGGCATTGCCATTTTATTGGTAATGACATTGAAAAAGGTGAGCCCATTCATTGCGTTGTTAATTACAAGCTTTGTAGTTGGCTTTTTGCTTAAAATGCCGGTTCCAGCTATTATTAATTCTTTGGAAAAAGGCGTTGGGAGCACATTAGGTGACATAGCTCTGATCATTTGCCTTGGAGCAATTCTGGGAAAAATGCTGGAAAAAAGTGGGGCTACCCAACAGATCAGTGACACACTGATCAAAGCATTCGGGAAAAAGAATATTCAGTGGGCAGTAGTACTTACGGGCTTTCTGATTGGTATTCCTTTATATTATAATGCTGGCTTTGTGATACTGGTGCCTCTGGTATTTTCCATTACAATCAATTCCGGTCTTCCATTATTTTATATTGCCATACCGATGGCAGCTTCCCTTTCAACCACACATGCATTTTTGCCACCACATCCGGGGCCGGCTTTATTGATCAATTCATTTAAAGCAGATCTTGGGCTTACCCTCGTCTATGGTCTCATATTGGCAATTCCCTGTGTTATAATTGCAGGACCAATGCTGGGAAGAATAATGCAAAGAATAAAAGTAGATGTAAGCAGGAATGCGCTTTTCTCTGCGCCGGTAGAGAAGAAACAGGATCTGCCATCGGCCTGGGCAAGCTTCCTGTTTGCGCTTTTGCCAGTGATATTAATAATCCTGAAAGTAATTGTAGACGCTGTAGTAAAAGGGAATAGCCTGCTAAAATCCATTGTCACCTTTACAGGTAATGCTACCGTTGCGTTATTGATTGCTGTGATCTGCACGGGTTATTTTTTAGGCGTCAGGAAAAGTAAATCCATGGATGAGGTAATGAAATGGTTAAGCGATGCAGTTGCAGGTGTGGCATTGATCGTTTTTATCATTGCTGCTGGTGGAGTTTTCAAACAGGTTCTTATTGATAGCGGAACGGGAAAATATATAACTAATTTAAGTTCCCAATGGCAGGTATCGCCGCTTGTATTTGGATGGCTGGTGGCTGCCATGCTTCGATTGACATTGGGCTCAGCCACCGTTGCCGGAATAACTGCAGCTGGAATTGTGTCACCCCTGGTACTGGCTGGAAATGTTTCTCCTGAACTAATGGTATTATCTGTGGGTGCGGGCAGCATATTCTTTTCACATGTAAATGATACCGGCTTCTGGATGTTCAAGGAATTCTTCAATCTTACATTAAAGCAAACCTTTCTTACCTGGTCGCTTATGGAAACGGTGATATCGGTATTGGGGTTAGGAGGTGTTCTTTTACTCAATGTGTTTATTTAAATAAAACTCTTTATCCCATACTGTAAAGGTTTATATGTTGCTGTTCCGGAGTAGTAATACAGATATTTCCGGCACCCTGCTCTACAAAATTCTCGAGCCCATTCTGTTTTAATGCCTGAATCTTAGTTTTCATATCTGCGGCAAAATAAGTGATGGCAGGATATGAGAATTGAGTAGTCTGATGCAAACCTAATATGCTTAACCCATCTGATAATATAGCCCAGGGATGTGGACTTGACATTTTTGAAAGCGCAATAAATCCCATTTTTTCCCAGAATGCAATGGATACACCCAGATCTTTTACCGGGTGAGCCAGTTCTCCATACATTCCTGCAATTTGATTCGTATAGGTTTCTGGCCTGCCATATTCATCCGGTTTCATGGTTAACATCGTCTTCCCGGATGGCAGCCTGAAACCGTATGGAATTGTAATAATGCTGATGGTAAGCTCATCCGGACTTTTCAAAACATATCGTTGGAGCGGATCAGTGGGGTTTGGTTTATACGTAAACGAAATGCCTTTTGCTTCAAGAGAAACAGCCACACTGGCCGCATCTGTGGAATAATAAGTAAGAGCGAGATAAGGGTCTTTATCCTGTCGTACCATAATGAGCAGAGCTTCATCGGTTACCTGTATCCAGGGGAAAGGAAAATTTTCTCTAAAAATCTCTTTGAATCCCAATCGCTGGTAAAAAGCCAGTGATTGATCAAGATCAGGACTTGAAATGGTGACGGCATTGATCTCACCAAGAATCGGTGTCGGTAATGGAGGCAACATAATTAAATAGCTTTACTGCTGAATGTTTTTCTTTTCATTAAAGTTAGCGAAGAAATAATGGTAACAATAAACCCTATGATAAATACCGTGCCTGCCATTACCAGGAATTGCATCACCGGACTGGCAAAGAATTCTTTTTGCTGTTCAATCTTTTGTAGTTCTGCGGCCAGTTTTTCAGGAGCTACAGTTTTTTTCGCTTCCTCTACAATGTGGTTATAATAATGATCGGCCCAGGCAGTGTCGATAACCTGTGTGTAAAGGATATCGAATATTCCGAAAAATACAGCGGGCAATAATACAATCAGTACCCCAATCTTAAGTCCTTCTCCAAACCCCAGGAATCCTCCATTCACCTTGTTCTTATAGTGCCTGATACCCATGAATACAAAGATCATGGAGATCAGCATACTCAGGTAACCTGCCGCTTCCTGTACGGCAAAACTGGCCCGGCTGGCAATAATAGTTACCTGGAGAAGTGACAGTACCAGGATGGTGATAGTGGCGTAAATGCTGTAACGATAAACAGTTGATTTCATAATTTAAATTTTGGTTGCAAACTACATTTCATGGGGTCAGTGAGCCTCATACCAAAGTATGATATGTATCCCTCTTTAGGCTGAAATAGTTGAGACTCAATAAAAATATTCAATTATTTAGCTCCTTAGGTGGTTCATGAGACACGAAGCGCGGCGTATGGGATTACCAAAAATTCAGTTACAGTTCTGTCACCGGCGTTTTACCCCTGACGCTATAAGGGGGTCTGAAGCTAATTAACTTATAATCCTTAACTGCCGGGCAATCTGTATAGCCTGTGCACGTCTTTTTGCTTCCAGTTTGAAGAGAATGCTGGAAACATGGGTCTTTACTGTATTTTCTGAAAGGAAAAGTTGCTGGCCTATTTCCAGGTTGCTCAGGCCTTCCGCCATTTTTACCAGCACTTCATGCTCCCGTTGGGTAAGACCTGTTTTCTTTACCTGGTTGTAGTCAATAATAGTGGGGCTCATCGGTTGGTTATCCGCCTTTTTCTGGGATTGCTGGTTGAAGTATAATCCTACAACAAAGAAGATAAGCGCTACAATGGCCACAATTACTTCCAGCCTTACATTCCCTTTAATAAAATTGATCTCGCTGATCTTGAACAGTATCAGCAGGCAAAGGATCAATAACCCAAAACC
>JAJKIP010000306.1 GCA_021154405.1 Segetibacter sp.
ATGACCACTTCATAGTTAAGGCGGGGAAAATGTTCTTTAAGCCAGGCTTCAATAAGTTCATGTTTGTATCCCAATGAAAAAATGAAGCGGTTGACCCCCTGTAATTGCAATTCATTGATCACATAAAAAAGAAAAGGTCTGCCTGCAACAGGCGCCATGCATTTGGGAAGGTCAGGTACTGTATTTCGTAACCGGGTACCTAAACCACCTGCCAGAATGATCGCTTCTATTTCCAATCCGGGGCCCGGAGTGGTAGAAGGTACAGTATGACTTGTGGGTATCATGGAAAGGTTACACTACGCTTTGCTAAAAATTTTCTCTTCTACCAGCTGGCAAATGATATGACCAGCCAGTATATGACTTTCCTGTATCCGGGGTGTATCAGTGGATGGAATATTGATAAGAAAGTCACTAAGCAATTTCATTTCACCCCCTGATGCACCTGTTAAGCCAACAGTAACAATCTTCTTTTCACGCGCAGATTCAAAGGCCTTGACAATATTTTTTGAATTTCCTGAAGTAGATAATCCGATCAACACATCCCCTGGCATTCCAACTCCTTCGATGATCCGGGAATAAATAACATCGTAGCTATAATCATTACCTACTGCAGTGAGGTAGGAAGTATTGCAATGTAAAGCTTCAGCAGGAAGCGCTTTTCTGTCGATATAAAACCGTCCGGAGAATTCAGCTGCCAGGTGCTGCGCATCTGCTGCACTTCCTCCATTGCCGCAGAAATAAACTTTATTGCCGGATTGGAAAGCATTGGTAATGGCATCAACTACTTTCCCGATTACCTTCAACACGGTTTCATCTTTGAGTAGTTGCTGTTTTGTTTCAATAGAGGCGCTGATAATTTTTTTGATCTTTTCCATCAACCTGATGTTTAATTATTTATAAGGTATTAGATTGTCCAGGTCTTTAATCCATGTTCCACAAATAGATAGCTGCGGTGACGCCCTCCAAATTTATCCAGGCTATTGATCACATTGTATTTACTATTGCCCGGACAATAAAAAATCATGAAACCACCACCACCAGCTCCCGAGATCTTACCTCCCGTTGCACCCGCTTTGATCGCTGTTTCATAAATATCATCCATCAATGAATTGCTGATGCCTTCCGCCATCAATCTTTTTTGATGGAATCCGAAATTCAGCACTTCGCCGATCTCATGCAGCTTACCTTTTAACAGGGCTTCCTTCATCAGCCTGGCCTGTTCTTTTAGCTGGTGCATGGCTTCAATTGAACTGCCTTTCTTATCCACAACATTCCGGGTTTGTTTCCTTATGATCTCTGCAGATTCACGACTCGTGGAAGTATAATAAAGCAAGAGATTATTCTCCAGTTCAAATAAATATTGCTGTTTGATACGGAGTGGGTTTACGATCACTTTGTCATCGCTATAAAATTCCATATAATTCACTCCGCCAAAAGTGGCAGCATACTGATCCTGCTTACCGCCGGCCATTCCCAGGTCCTGTCGTTCTATTTCAAAGGCGTAATGCGCCATATCATATTCACCCATCGGGAGGCGAAGCATTTCAGTAAATGCACCGATAATTGCAACTACCAGGGTAGAAGATGTGCCCAAACCTGAGCCGGCTGGTGCATCCACAAATGTTGAAAGCCGAAATCCGCGTTCTGGTATGCCATAATCTTTCTGGATACGATTATAAATTCCTTTCAGCAGGTCCAGTTTGCCGGTGATGGGTAATTCCTTTTGCCATTCGTATTGTTCCTCTTCCTGCCGGTCGATGGCATTTAATATGATTTTATTTTCCTCGATCGGTTCAATGGTTGCATTGGCATATAGGGAAATAGTTGCATTCAATATGGCACCGCCATAAAGATCGCTATACGGGCTAACATCGGTTCCGCCTCCGGCAAGACCAATCCGTAACGGTGCTTTACTTCTGTATATCATTCGCTAATTCAGTGATTATATTAACCATATTGGACCAGCTAAACTTGATTTTTTCGCTGCGAAGATGAGGAATAAAATAATTCTCGCCTAATTCATAAAATTCCAGGATGCCTTTAGCAATGGCTGCCGGCTCAGGCTCAACTACCAGCCCCGATTTTCTGTCTGGAACCAATGCAGGCAAACCTCCTACGTTGGTAACGATCATGGGTTTTTCAAAATGATAGGCGAGAGGAGTTACTCCACTCTGCGTGGCATTCTTATATGGTTGAACTACTGCATCAGCAGCGCAGAGGTAATATTTTACTTCGCTGTCTGGAATGAAATCAGTTCTTAAAATTAATTCGCTTTCTATTCCTGTATTTTTTATCAGATCATCATAAGGTTTCCTGTCTTCATAAAACTCGCCAGCAACCAGTACCTTAAACGGCAGGGGAGAAGAATTATTTTTTTTGAGTTGTGCAACCGCTTCCAGTAACAGATCCAATCCTTTATAGGCGCGAATAAATCCAAAGAAAAGGACCAGGTTGCCAGTTTCAGGCAATCCAATATGTTTTCTGGCTTCTGCTTTTGAAATAATACTTCCGAAATTATCATAAAGCGGGTGCTGAACCAGCCTGGCTGGTTTACCGGGTTGGAATAGCCGAAGGTCCGTCAATACTTTTTCACTCATGGTAATGAAAGCATCGCAGCTCTTTAAGAAATATGCGGTTAATGGTTTATCTCCTGGTCTTTTTTCATGTGGTATAACATTGTCAGCTATACAAATGATCCGGGTATGTTTATTTTTTTTAACCCTCCGTAAAATGGTCCCCAATGCAGGTCCCATTAAGGGAAGCCAGAAGCGTACAACTATAATATCGGGTCTTTCTTTCCGAAGACGCCTGCCAACCTTTATCCAGTTGAATGGATTGATGGAATTAATAACTGTATGTATGCTGAGCCCTTCCGGGGCCGGTTCATCCGTGTATTGAGTGGTTCCGGGGAAAAGAAAGGAAGGGTATTGAAGTGAAAAAGAATAGATGGAACAATGATCGCCCCGGTCATTGAATTCTTTGGCGAGACGCTGGTTAAAAGTAGCCAGTCCTCCGCGTAAAGGATGGGCTGGACCAATAATGACGATTTTCTTATGAGAGATTAGATTCAAAGGATATATTACAAGCCGGTTTTAGCTTCTATTAAATATGAATTCCTTCCGGTAGCATTGCGGGAAACCAGTTCACCAATAAAACCTGCCAGGAATAACTGCATACCAATTATGATAGCTGTCATTGCCATATAGAAACCAGGATTATTGGTAAGGGGAAAATTGAATGCAAGCTTGGATATGATCAGATAGATAGAAAAGCCAAGGCCTATCAAAAAGAAGATAGTCCCCCACAAGCCAAAGAAATGCATGGGACGCTTTCCAAACTTGCCCATGAATACAATGGTGATCAGATCCAGGAAGCCGTTGATGAACCTTCGCCAGCCAAATTTGCTTACGCCATATTTACGGGCCCGGTGTTCAACAACCTTCTCACCAATTTTCCGAAAGCCTGACCATTTGGCCAGCACCGGAACATAGCGATGCATTTCCCCGTATACCTCAATTGATTTGATTACTTTGTTGCGATAGGATTTGAGCCCACAATTGAAATCATGCAATTTTATACCGCTCATCATCCTGGCGGCCGCATTGTATACTTTGCTGGGAATATTTTTAGTAAGCGTATTATCGTAGCGTTTTTTCTTCCAGCCGCTCACTAAATCAAATTTGTCTTCTACGATCATGCGGCGTAACTCTGGGATCTCATCCGGGCTATCCTGCAGGTCTGCATCCATTGTTATCACAACATCACCCTGGGCTGCACGGAAGCCCTCATTGAGAGCGGCAGATTTTCCATAATTGCGTTGGAATTTGATGCCTTTAATATAATTGTTCTTTTTCCTAAGGTCTTCAATTACATTCCATGAATTATCGGTGCTGCCATCATCCACAAAAATAATTTCGTAGGTAAACTGGTTTTCAGTCATGACCTTGTCGATCCAGGCTGCCAGTTCAGGAAGAGATTCTTCCTCATTCAATAATGGTATGACCAGAGTTATGTCCATGGGTTATTTCTTCGCAGCATTATAAAACCTGCACCTGCCAAAGTGAAGATTGAGCCAATTATCAAAGATCCGAAAATTGATCTGGAAACCAGCTGGGTTGTAAATTGTTTTTTGCCTGTTGCAACTGCCTCGTCAATTTCCGCGGGGGTTTTGTTTTTTTCTTTAATCAGGACTTCTCTATAACGGATTGCATTATCGGCCGCCATTTCCGGATGTGTAGCGCTGAATATTCCAGTAAATATTACCATTATGAGTGTTACAACAATAAAGCACCGGAAACCCTGGATGAATAGTTCTTTGAACTTCCAGGTAAACTGTGCCATTTTGGAATGCTCGATCAATGCCCAGATTATTCCTGCGGCATAGATAACATAAATGAGGTTTTCAATTCCTGTGTAGCGATTCAATTTGAAATAATAAATCGCAAGAGAAAAGAGCATCATTGCTATCCCTGTAAATAATCCCTTGGCCAGTGGTGTGAACTTCTTCATATATTAATAGCATCAGGCAAGAACCAGTTGGGATCGGTTGATGATACCAATCACCTTACCGGTAAGTTCTTTCCCGATGAAAGGACAGTTTTTGGATTTTGAACGAATATCTTTTGTTGTGAGTGTCCATTTCTTTGCCGGGTCAAACAACGTCAGTTTTGCATTTGCGCCTGCTTTGATCGCTGGCAATTCAAGACCGAATATTTTTCTAGGAGAAAGGGCCAGCAACTCCACCCATTTCTCCTGTTTGATTTGAGGCAGCGTTGTGTTCAACACAGCATAGCAGGTTTCCAGCCCAATCATTCCAAACTTTGCATATTCAAATTCCAGCACTTTACTATCATACTCATGCGGCAAATGATGGGTAGCGATACAATCAATGGCACCATCCATCAGTGCTTTTTGCAAGGCATCCCTGTGTTCTGCGGTGCGGAGCGGGGGATTTACTTTTAGATTGGAATCGTATTGTGCGAGATCATCATCCGTAAAACAAAGATGGTAAGGCGTAACTGAACAGGTAACTGATGTGCCACCTTCCTTTGCACGTTTTATATATTCCAGCGATTTGGATGAACTGATACTGGTAAAATGAAGTCTGGATTCTGCATACCTGGTCAGCTTGATATCTCTTGCCACGATCAGTTCTTCCGCCATTACCGGTTTACCGGGCAGGCCCAGCTGTGTAGACATGATGCCCTCATTCATCAGGCCCTGCGGGTTAATGCTCTTATCATCCGGCAACTGGATAAGCGTACCATCAAAACTTTTTACATATTGGAGAGCTTTGACCAGCAGGCCGGCTGATTGTACACAGTTGGTGCCATCGCTGAAGGCAATGGCGCCGCTGGCACGCATATCATACATTTCAGCCAGTTCTTTTCCCTCCGTATTTTTAGTGATAGCGCCGATTGGGTGAATGGTAACCGGAAGGGAGGAACTCTTTCGGGTTATATATTCGATGGCAGCTTTATTGTGTGTGGTGGGATGAGTGTTAGGAATGATCATTACATCCGTATAACCACCGGCCGCTGCAGCGGCTGTTCCGGTTTCCAGGGTTTCCTTGAACTCGTAGCCTGGGTCTCCAAAACTGGCAAACACATCCATCCATCCCGGAGATACATGAAGGCCATCTACGCTGATTTCTTTGTCCGCTTTAAGGGAGATCTTTTTATCGATTTGGGAAATGGTACCGTTTTCTATGAAAATATCTAAAGTTTGCCCGTTGTGAGGAGAGGAAGGATCTATGATCCTGGCTTGCTTAATGAGGATATTCATTAAGGGGCGAAGATATAGGTTTTTTAATAAACAAGGCCAGGGGGTAAAGAACCCGAAGGGACTGTATAATAAGCAATAAGCCCGCTTTCGCGGGCCTACGCAGAATCGATTCTCTAAATATTGAGATATCGGGCGAAAAATACATGTTGAAAATTATGAGTGGGGGATGAAGAGATTAAAACATGATTATTTATTGATTGAATTAGTAAAGCTTACAAGGGCTTTTCCTTTTGCAGGAATTAACAATGTGACAGGTGTTGTTTTATATGCCTATGCAGCAGGCAGTAAGGACCTTCTAAAGGTTTCAAAATCTGGCCATTTTATGCTACATTTGCCGCCCCAATTGTTCGGGACGTAGCGCAGCCCGGTAGCGCACTTGCATGGGGTGCAAGGGGTCGCTAGTTCGAATCTAGTCGTCCCGACATCGGCCCGCCATAGCATTAGCGAAGGCGGGTTTTTTTATGAATGTGACAGTAGCAATCATTGCGTGCTCATCTGTACCGGTTTTGAATAAGCTTTTTGGTTACCCCACTTCCTGTTGATAAAATTTCTCGCAGGCGCCTCTATAAAGCGGAAAGAGAGATAAGATATGAACAAGATAAACACTACAAAAAGTATACAGATTGCCCAGCAAAAAAGGATACCCGGCTTTGGTAGTGTGCTTCCCGATCGATCCGGAATTCCAATAATGGCTGCTCCCTGGTATAAAAAAGGTTGATGAATAAGATAAATTGAAAATGACCAGTCGCCCAGCCTTTGAAGCGGTCTTGATGCAAAAATGGCATTGATATTTTTATTGCCATAAGCCGCTGACAACAGGATAAACGGAAAAAAGAGAACGGTAAATACATCGAGTACTGCGAAATGCATAGATAATGCCAGACCTGATATAAGAATTAAAAAAGTATATCCAGAGGAGAGCAATTTCCTGCTCCAATTGGCTTTATATGCGTAATACGCCATCATACCTGTAACAAACCCACACATACATCTAAAAAAGCCAAATTGATAAGCTACATTCAGACTGAATGGATGAACTTTTAGGAAGGAGATCACATCTGGAACTGTCACCAGCGGAACCAGCAGGTAGCCTATCACCAGATACCCAACAATACACAAAGCAAATACGGCAAGCCTGCCAGCTCCAGAAAGCTTCATAAATGGGCGCACCAGGAATGGGAAAAGCATATACATCCACCATTCAGTACTGATGCTCCACGAAGCATGAGTAAAAGTAAACCACTTATGGAGGTTCATGGAATGGAGCAAAAAAAGATTCGTGGTAAAGGAATAAGCTGAATTCTCGGCATCCAATATTGGAGAAACTGTTGCACCAAAATGGTGTAACAGAAACAGGAAAAAGGTAGTTAATAACAATGAAAACAGATGCAGGGGATATACCCTTGCGAACCGGGCAACTGTAAATCTTTTAAAGTCCTGGCTTTTAGCCCGACCTTCAAAGTTCCTGGCATATACATAGCACAATATAAAGCCACTCAATACAAAAAAGAAGTCAACCATTAAGTACATTCTACTCAGGATAGATGAACTATTACGATCTATCAGGTGTCCACCGAAAGAAGAAAGGACAATGTCAATATGGAAAAGAAGGGTAAGCAAAGCAGCAATACCGCGAAGCGAGGTAAGGTTTGTAAGGTATTTATTCGTATTCATTTTATAACGGTTTCTATTATGCTGTGTTCATCAACGGTCCGCCTGTAATTACACTTGCTTCTTCGGCAATACCGGATATATTGGTTTGCAAATTGGTGAATGCCTTGTTTTTTCTTACTGACATAAACAGGTTACTCTCCAGAAACTGGTCCAGATCTGTAGCCGATTCAAACAGGTATATGCCCCCCGCTTCTTTGTTATCCTCATTGAGCAGCCAGATTTTCCAGCTGCAGCCTGGAATCTTTGAAAACTCAGGAGCCACCAGCGGCAATATTTTTTTAAATTCCCCGGTTGACATACTGTAATTGAACTTTGTTATTAATATTTTTTTTGCCATAGTAGTATTCTTTTCTTTTAGTATTTTAATTGCCGTTAAACCAGCATCCTTTATTTCCGGGATGCTGGTAATGATCAGCCAATGCGTAGTTTTAATTTGCCTTCATCAAAGTATTTTCTATAATCCACTGTCCGATCTTATTCCCCATTGCCTGACCTGCATTACAGGAGAAACGAAAATGTATCCCTGCCATCACTCTGGAATCCGCATTTTCATCAGCAGCGGATAAAAAACTTTTGAAGCTTCTTGCGGAACCCGGTGTGGCAGAAGAGGTAGAGGTGGTTGCAAACGCATAATTGTTTCCATAAAAACTGGTAAGCACCGTAGCAGCTGCGTTCCCCAATACACTGTGAGTGGATGGATAATCCTGTACCGGTGGGGTAGGCATCAACGGTTCCCAGTCTGGTTTGCCTCCATCCGCAACCGGTGTGTTCACAATAGCCGTATAAGGTCTCCAGAAATTATAATGGTCCTTTGAATCCCAGCCAGCGATATAAGAATCTGCAATAGCTATATTAACCATAGCAAATAAGCGGGCCGTTGTGAGCAAATCAGTTTTCGCTTTACTGGCAGCAACGGATGTAATCCTGTTCCAGCCAATTTCGGCATACTCATACCAGAATTTGGCATATAAGGTTTGTTCTGTTGTACGCTGAAGGCTGTTCCTGTCACCCAGCTTTTTTACTTCTTCAAAATCTTTCTTATAGGCTGCACTTTGCAAATCAGGATGAGGTGAAGAGCGAAATTGCTGAGGCTGCATCAACGAGAAAGGTTTCATGGTTTTCCAGAAGGGAGCAAATACAAAATTGAATGGTGGTACAGCCTGATATACACCGGGTACTGTAGAAGGTGCAATAGCGCCAACTGGATCCTGGAATGCGCCATCGTCTTTTCTAAGATCAAGAATGGCGTTGCCGCATTGTATTCCGAGTGCAATGCCTTTTTGTTTGGCGTTTAAGTTGACAATAGTATCTATTGATTTTGCAAGCTGGCTGTCAAGCATTGCCTTTTTTGCCGGTAATTCATGAAGCAATACAGTGTATGCTGCAACAGCGGCTGCTGCTATGGGGTGTGCATCTGCATCGCCTGGAGTGTTACAATACTTTTTATACATTGATTTAATTGAATTGAGGGCATCGAATTGTGCTATGTGCACCATTGTATAAAGCCTTGATGCTACTAGCACATGCTGGTAGCTGGGTGCTTCCATTGCGTTTAATGCAGCGGTATTCCAATCTAGTATCACCTTGTTCGAAAATGCAGGAAATGCATTGACAGGTTTGGGATCCATTGGATTCTTTTCACAGGCTGTGAAGGAAGAACTGACAAGAATAATGCTGAGATAAATTATCTGATTTGTCAATAGCAGCCATTTATTTGCTGTTTTTTGCTTAAACAGCATTGCTGATTTTGCGTTTTTCTGGTCCATATTTTCTGGTTTAAAAATTTTAGGACACAAAAAAACGAATGGTTTGATTCAAAACAGTTCTGCAAGAGGTAGTTTGATATATGCAAAAAGTATTTTGTTGCCGGAACGGGAATGACTGTTCATTATTCAACGGCTGACGGAGAGTATCCAAATCTTTTCTTAAAGGCGGTGCTGAAATTATTGTAATGCCTGTATCCCAGCTCATCTGCCACATCTGTTGCGTCTGCCAGTCGCTGCTGCAGCTTGGTGCGGGCATAGTTCATTTTATGTTGATCAACATATTTCATTACAGAATTACTGAAGAGTTGCTTAAATCCATGCTTTAATTTAAAACTATTGATACAAAACTTACGGGTAAGCTGATGCAGTGAGGCAACGTCAAGAAAATGTTGATCAAGGTAGATTTTAATATCGTTCAGCAAATCAATATCCGACCTGCTGAGTCTGTCTGACACATCTTCAGGCTCACCACCAACTGTTGTAAAAGCGGCCAGCTGATGAATAAATAGGTTGAGAATAATATTGTCCTTATAGGCAGTGCCAAGCCCCCCGGTATAAGGGCAATCAAGGTAGTCATGGATGCATTGGTAAATAGCTGGCTTTATTACCTGTGGTGTATCCAGTGTAATAAAAGGATCCATTCTTTTGCAAAAAGTAACCAGGGGGTTATTTTCATCCTGATCCGCCATGTGCTGAAGTAACAGTTCTGGAAATACCTTTACAACAAAGAATTCTTCCACCGTATTTTTCCTAATGCAGGTATTGAGTTTAAATGAAGGAAGATAATTGAGGGAATGCATTTGACGGGTTACACTAATATTGGTGTTGTCCGCAAACGTGGACGTGCCATTTAACTGAAAATACATCATGATAAACGGCATTTGGCAGCCTCCTGTAAAATGTAGGTCGTGACTAACATTTCGAAAGGTTCCATTTAAAGTTATATACCATTTTTCTGCAGCAGCATTGACACGGATAACTCCCTCTTTTTCGTCATTAAGCATTAGCAGGGTTGTTTGCCTGCTGTTGTAAATACTGTTAACAGTATGTATTATTTCATCCACGTTTTGCATGGTCGTAAAGTTGCTGGTTATTTGGGCCATTGAAATTAGAAATTATCAATCGGCGATTTTATCCCGGAAAAACGTGAAAATCCACGGACGGCGAATCAGCATGACAAAAGGCATGGTTTCTATAAATGACTGCTTCCATTGTTAACACAATCAATGGATTGGATTAAAAAGAAGAAGCCCCTGGCTATTGCCAGGGGCTTCTTATATAAGCTAATTTGCTTTTCAGTAAACCTTAGAACAATCTTTCGTTCGGTGGCTTTATTCCAACCAGGCGAATGTAAATGGTAGTTTGACCACGATGATGCGTCTGGTGCTCAAAGGTCTTGTTCATGATGGCATATACGGTTTCATCATACCTGTTGAACACTTTTTTCACGTCTTGCCATTTGCTGACATCCGAATTTTTAACAGCGTTGCGCGCAAAATCATAGCTGGTTGTTACAAAGTAAACAACTGAGTCTTTCGTCTGAGCAGATGTCCTCTGTTCCAATTGGAAACTGAAGCCTGCAGGGATCTTATCGGTAGTTGCGTTAGACATCAGGAATACATTTGCTGTTGCCAGGTGTAGCATTTGCTGGGCAAAACTGCGGATACTGTCAGTAGCTTTAAAAGAATATTTATCAGCAGGCATGGTGTTCAGGTATTCTATGGTGTAATCTTTTGCTCTTTCCCAGTCTTTTACCATCTGAGCTTTAATTGGATCTAGGCTTTGGGCATGAATTTGGGAAGCAAAAAGTAAAAGGAAGGAGGCAATGCAGATGCGCGTAGTTAATTTGTACATATAGCTTTGATTTAGGAGGCCCAAGGTATTGAAAATTATATTAGGCTAACAAGTTTGAATTTCCGGCCGGTTGTCGCACTCTCCCCCTAATAAAGTCATTCCCAACACCGGATTGCTGATAATTTTCAGGTTAATTTTAAACCGCTTTAAATTTGTCAATAATGAAAATAGTCAGGGTTCAATACACCACAACTAAGGAATTTGCTCCTGTTAACCAGGAGAATATTAACAGGGTAGTAGCCGAATTAAAAAAACTCAACCATCCTGGTATAAAATACAGTACGTATTTGCTGGAAGATGGAAAGACCTTTATGCACTTCGATCAGTTTGAGAATGAAGAAGCTCATCAGGTGTTACAGGGGCTTGCATCATTCAAGAAGTTTGCAGAGGAATTATGGGCCAGCCAAATGGAAGCGGAGCCAAAGCTGGAGCTGCCTTCACTTGTAAGTTCTACGGAAATGTTTTTCGATTAAATGAATCAGGGTTCTTTTCATTAATTTTATAGCCCCTGTCCATTTCGGGATGTAGCGCAGCCCGGTAGCGCACTTCGTTCGGGACGAAGGGGTCGCTGGTTCGAATCCAGTCATCCCGACTATAAAAGAGCTTCCTTATCAGAAGCTCTCTGTTTATTTCCGTTTTAATCGTTAAGTAAGACCCTCACATTCAAATTAATTGAAGCAAATCCTTTTGCTATATCTTCAAAAAATGAATTTTTACAGTCTGTGATTGAATGCTCAATATATATTTTCCTGCTGGCAAGGCAGCTACATTGAACTTATACTGGTTGATCCCGGGAATAACCACCACCTCTTCATTCCGTACCACCTGGCCCAGAGAATTAATGATTTGAAGATTCGTCCGTTCATACTTTGTGCTTTTGATCCTTAGTTCAAGTTCACGTTGAACAGGGTTAGGGACGATCGTTATGTTTTCTCTTTGCCCGCATTGAAGGGGTTTAATATCCGAATAAGATTTATTTCCATCCCGATCCACACAAACAAGCCTGTACACCCCGCCCTGGTCGGTTGATTGAAACTGGTAGTTGCGTTCTGACTGGCTATCTCCGCTTGCGGGTGTATTCCCTATCGTAATCCAGTCCTGGTTTACCTGTTTTTGAATTTCGAAATGACTGCTGTTTATTTCAGTTGCTGTTTTCCATTTAAATAAGATATTGTCTGCATTACACAAAAGATCAAAACTCAGTAAACGAACAGGTAAAATAAACAGGCAGGATTGACTGGAAAAATTCCAACCGCTGTTATTTCCATTATTGGTTGAAGTGGAAGCATAAAAAGCAGCTCCACCTGTAGCTTTCAAATCCTGGAGTGTTACGAAACCTATACAAATTATTCCGGCAGTTTTATTAAACGTTGCCTGCACTCCGTTTGTATTGCTTTGCAGGGTAATAATATTGCCTGCAGAAGAATTTACATTGAAAGCTCCATTGAGATTTACCTGGATGGCCGGGTTTATAGTTATAATTCGGGGCGGACCATTGATAGTAAATTCAGCGTTAGTAGTCAGGGTACCGCCGCCAATAATAGTTGTATTGACAGATGTATTAAAAGTGAGCTTATTATATATGTCTGATGTTGTATTTAATGTAGGAAACCCGGAACTGCCAGTCAGCGTTACATTATTATAAACCTGGTGTCCGGAAATGAATATGGGCGCATTAATATCCGATGAACCGGCATTCAGCGTCAATCCCGTATCATTAAATATATTCCATTGCGTAGTACAATTGATCGCTGAGACGCCCAGGTTCAATGTACGGTTGTTACATCCGCCGCAACCGGTGACGGAGATAAAACTACCGGTATTGATTGTTACATTATTGGAGTTGAAGACGCCGTAGTTAACCGTAAGAAACTGGTCCGCATTCAGATCGTCCTTCAAGGTCCAGCTGCCGCCATCACCATTGAATGTCACATTATGCAGTTGTTTACCTGCCGTAGTGATCGTGTTGCCGGCTGATGGCGACAAGAGCTCCCATTTACCGGAAGAAGCCGGGTAAGTCACATTCATGCCGTTTACCAATGCCAGGCTTCCATAGATTTGCAAAAGACGATTAGGTGTTCCGGTAAATTCAAGAGTGGGGTTATTGGTTACCCCTGCCCAGTTCATATTGTTACAACTGGCGTCTACTGTCAATGATACTTTTTGTCCTGCACCGGTAAAACTATTGGCATCAAAAAAAACATTGTCCAGCAATGTGGGCATACATCCCGATGGTGCTCCGCCACTGCTGGCCGACCAATGATTAACATCATCCCAGTTGCCGGTGCCGCCAATCCAGTAAGCTGTCAATGCAGTTGGGGCGTTGATCGCCCAGCCGCTGTTG
>JAJKIP010000307.1 GCA_021154405.1 Segetibacter sp.
CTGTTCGGTAAAACAGCCAATGATTTTGAAAGAATGGAACTATCGCTGCAAAAAGCAAGAGAGCTCAATGTGATCATTATATTGAAGGGCCATCATACCATGATCGCAACAACTGATGGCAGGGCTTTCTTTAATTCCACCGGCAATGCTGGAATGGCAACTGGCGGTAGCGGAGATGTATTGACAGGAATTCTGACAGGTCTGCTGGCGCAGGGATATAGTTCTATTGAAACCGCCATTTTCGGTACCTATCTTCATGGTCTCGCCGGAGATATTGCTGCAGAAAAGCTTTCCATGGAAGCAATGACATCTGGCGATCTCATTGAATGCCTGGGCGATGCCTTTAAACGAGTTGCCTCTTTCGATACCGACATCTGACAGGCCAGCCCCGCCAGACCCTAACCCCGAATGCATTTTTCCCCTATCTTTGCCCACCTTAAATTTTTATCTAGAAGCGAACGCTTATGGACAAATTGATGTATCTAGTTCCCGCCATGGGGGTCATTGGTCTCCTTTACACTTTGATTAAATATAGCTGGGTCTCCAAACAGGATGCTGGGACCGACAGGATGAAAGAAATCAGCAAATACATTGCTGACGGAGCCATGGCCTTTTTAAAAGCTGAATGGAAAATCCTTTCCTATTTCGCTGTTATAGTTGCCCTCCTGCTTGGTTTTATGGGCAGTCGTAATGATAGTTCACACTGGTCTATCGCTATAGCGTTTTTGATCGGTGCATTCTTTAGTGCATTAGCTGGTTTCATTGGTATGAAAGCAGCAACACACGCCAATGTACGTACTGCTCATGCAGCCCGCACCAGCCTTGCAAAAGCACTTAATGTATCCTTTACCGGAGGTTCGGTGATGGGTATGGGTGTTGCAGGACTGGCTGTATTGGGACTGGGTGGTGTATTCATTGTATTATTAAAAGTATTTGCACCTGATGCCCTTTCAACTTCTCATGAAGTGGCCCGTGCTGTTGAAATATTAACCGGTTTTTCCTTAGGCGCTGAATCCATTGCGCTCTTTGCCCGTGTGGGTGGTGGAATCTATACCAAGGCCGCTGATGTGGGCGCTGACCTGGTAGGAAAAGTGGAAGCCGGTATTCCGGAAGATGATCCACGCAACCCTGCTACTATTGCCGACAATGTGGGTGATAATGTAGGTGATGTTGCGGGTATGGGTGCCGACCTGTTTGGTTCCTATGTTGCAACTGTACTGGCCACTATTGTGCTGGGTCATGAAGTAACTGATGCCAATCTCTCCGCGCTTACTGATGGCTACAGTGGTTTTTCTCCTATTCTTCTGCCGATGCTGATAGCGGGTACAGGTATTATTTTTTCAATTATCGGAACCTTCTTCGTTCGGATCAGTGAAAATGCCGGGATCAGTACATCCGTAGTTCAAAAAGCATTGAATATGGGTAACTGGGGTTCCATTATTCTTACGCTTATCGCCAGCTATTTCCTTTGTGATCTCATATTGCCTGATGGCAATCTTTATATCCGTGGTTTTGAATTTACCAAGATTCACGTGTTCGGCGCCATTGCGCTGGGATTGGTGGTTGGAACATTAATGAGCATTATTACTGAGTACTATACTTCCATGGGCAAACGCCCGGTAATGACCATTGTTCGTCAATCAGGAACTGGCCATGCCACCAATGTAATAGGTGGATTGGCAGTAGGAATGGAATCAACCTTTTTACCGATCATCGTTCTTGCTGGTGGTATCTATGGATCTTATGCATTAGCCGGTTTATATGGAGTTGCGATAGCTGCAGCCGGAATGATGGCAACTACTGCCATGCAACTGGCCATCGATGCATTTGGACCGATTGCCGATAATGCAGGAGGAATTGCTGAAATGAGCGAGCTTCCCAAAGAAGTGCGTGAAAAAACAGATACACTGGATGCAGTTGGTAATACAACCGCTGCAACGGGAAAAGGATTTGCGATTGCTTCCGCTGCATTGACAGCACTTGCACTCTTTGCTGCATTTGTTGGAGTGGCCGGTATCAGCGGTATCGATATTTACAAAGCGGATGTACTTGCCAGCCTGTTTGTGGGCGGTATGATCCCTTTCATATTTTCTTCTCTTGCCATCAGGGCGGTTGGTCAGGCGGCCATGGCCATGGTGGAAGAGGTTCGTCGGCAGTTCAGGACTATTCCTGGTATTATGGAAGGAAAAGGAAAACCCGAATATGATAAATGTGTTGCCATCTCTACAGAAGCTTCCATTAAGAAAATGATGCTTCCTGGAGCCATTGCCATAATTTCTCCATTGATCATGGGCTTTTTGTTAGGTCCTGAAGCATTGGGAGGCTTCCTGGCAGGTGCAACTGTATGTGGTGTATTATTGGGAATGTTCCAGAACAATGCCGGTGGCGCCTGGGATAATGCCAAGAAATCCTTTGAAAAAGGAGTTGATATCGGTGGTCAGAAATACTTTAAAGGCTCAGAACCACACAAGGCTTCTGTTACAGGTGATACAGTAGGTGATCCCTTTAAAGATACCTCTGGTCCATCCATGAACATCCTTATTAAACTGATGTCCATCGTTTCCCTGGTAATTGCTCCTACCCTTGCCCAGATTTATTCGAAACCAGCGGCGACGGCTGAAGCAAAAGCCCTTAAACATATTGATAATCAACGTGTAGAAAAAAAGATAGAAAAATCTTTAATTTCGAAATCCGAGCACACATCGGTTACGTATAATTAATTAAGAGTCTAATCAGAACCATTACTTAAGTCCCGCTGTGTCTACAGGGGGACTTACTATTTATAGCTCAATTCGGGAACTCCTAAATCGTAAATTTACTACCCGTAAAAGTCATCATAGCTATCTAATGAAACTCATATTGAATGCTGAGTTTTTCGAGATTTGCAGGCAAATCGTCTTTGAAAATAGAAATATCAGTCTATTTAATCATCAGATCCTGGTCACACATTGAATTATTAAACCGCTGCACAATTGCGCGGATCAGTTTTTCCCGTGAAAGAAAAATTGTAGAATCGCCTGAATTAACAAGATTCCTGGTGAGAAGACTATCGGTTTTAAAATTATAATGATAGATGGTCTTTTCTGCGCGACTATCATACCCGGTGATGGTAGTTGAATCAATAAGCTGATAATGATCACCTGCCCTGTAGATCGAAAAACGCCTCGCTTCATTTTCTGGTCGATAGATACTGCTCCCAAAACTCATAAAAGGTTTAGCGTAATGGATTTTGTCAAGTATGGAAGGTACAATATCCATTTGCTGGACTATTCCATTAATAACCGATGGTTCCCGCTGCGTAGGATCATAAACGAATAAGGGTATATGCCAACCTTTATACTGATAAGATTTATCATACACATTCTTCAGCAGTGTATGATCGGAACAAAAAACAAAAACAGTATTTGAGAACCATGGTTGATTCTTTATTTTTTCAAATAACCGGCGAAAACAATCATCCACATAGGTTATACTATTTTGTTGTGCCGACTGTCCGGCGATACTGAACAACGCTTTCTCATTTGCAGGAATGGCAAATGGAGGATGACTGGAGATATTATATAATAAAGCGAAGAAGGGATTTTTCTTTTGATTCACAACATCTGCGAAATAATTGAAAAAGTATTCATCATAAACACCCCAGTTCCCATCATCATGGCCAGGCTTTCCATAAGAATCTTTTGAATAATAATTATCGATCCCTGCCATACGGCATAGCTTGGCGAAATTAAAATGATCATATTCAGCCCCCAGGAAGAAATTGGTATCATATCCTTCTTCCTTTAAAATAGTTCCAATGCCTTTCATCCTTACTCCACTATAATTGGAAATGAATAAAGGCTCATCGGGAAATGGGGGTATGGATCCGAGCACAGCCATTGCTCCTTTGGAAGATTCATGACCATTAGCATAGGCGTTGAGGCAAACAGTACTCTTCTGCATAATGGAATCAAAGAAGGGAGTTTTTGCCCTGTCTGTCCCCGGCGTGAAGAAACTTTCATTAAAGCTTTCCAGGAGGAAGATCACAATATTCCGTTTGTTGATGGGCTGCTGTTGCTGGTATTCCCTGCGAATTGTATAGATGGTATCCAATACCGAAGGGGGGAAATAATTCTTTCTTTCAATATTTGTAGAGGTCCTGTACCATGAATAAAGCATGTTTAATGTTGAATTATTTACCAGGGGTTGTTTTGCTGCATCCATCTTTAATAAAGCAGTTGCCGGAACAATTGGCCTTACTCCCAACCCGCGGGCTATCAAAAAACAGACGGCAATAAATAGTAATGGTGATGCATATTGCCATTTACCAATCTGAACGGAAGGTTCATTTTCGGAGACAATTCTTTTTACCTTCTTTACAAAGAAAATTGAACCAATAATAAATGCGATGAAAATAAACCAGTATTTCCAGAACAATGCGCCAAATGAATGGATGGAATCCGTAAATACATAAAACAAATCAACGGTGGAACGTCTCAAATTGTAGCCATAATACACCAGATCAATCAGGTTGAGAGCAATGAATGGCAAATTGATCAATGAAAAAATAATTACGGCCAGCAATTGCTGCCATTTCCAGCTAAAAAATGGTGCAATAAAGAAATAGAAAATAAAAAAAGGAATATTGATATAGAATATTGCAGCAAAGTCTAGTCGAAAACCCCAATACAAAACTTTGAACTCCTCCCCAACAGACAGCGATGAATAATAGTTATATTGAAAAATAATCCGGAGCACTAAATAAATCATCAGCACAACTATCATCAGTTTTATGGCTGTCTTTATTCTTTGCATGCTAATGATTACGGAGTTTTAATATTAACTAATACTATCTCCACCTGTGGATCAGACAACAGAGCTTTAAGTTCTTTTCGGTTAAAAAAATCATTAATGGCCAAATGCCAGGTCAGTATCTTTTTCTCAGGAAATAGTTGTTTTACAACAGGGAGATAAGCGGCATCCTGTGATACGTATTTTACATTTCTAAGTATTGTTCTCACACTATCCTGCAGCCTGCGGTTACCCGGGAGATTGTCAAGCCATTTTTTTGAAACATTAAAGCTGACATTATAACCACTTTCAGCAAGCAACTGGGCTACTGGCAAATAATATACC
>JAJKIP010000308.1 GCA_021154405.1 Segetibacter sp.
AAAAGTAAAAGGGCCCGATAATTATCGCGCCCTTTTACTTTTTAGTGGATCTGTTTATCACTTATCCTTCTTCCCAAATAATTTATTGAAGAATCCTTTTTTCTTTTTCGGTTCATCTACTGGTGCCCCGATAGGTGTGCCAGTAGATCTTCTTTCCTGAATGCTGTCATTCTTTTTAGGTTTGATATCATCTTCTATCACAGGTTTGGATTCCGGACCGATATAATCATGGCTCATATAATCCTGTTCAGAACCTGCGCCAATATCTTCTCCCTGTCCTGCAGGTAATGACATATCGATACTTTCAAGAGGATCTGCGCTATTCTGCTGATTTTCCAGTTCTGCCGGTACCATAAACCGGGCACCTTTGTCAATTCCCAATGTTTTATCTCCAAATACCTTCTGAAGAAATGCTTCAGCAATAGGTCTTGCAGCAGCGCTACCAAAACCTCCTGCACCCTCATTCCGTATAAAGCGATCATCACAACCTACCCAGGTACCAACGAGTAACTGTGGTGTATATCCCATAAACCAGGCATCAGAGTTATCATTGGTTGTACCGGTTTTACCGCCCATTTCTGCTGCACCTAAACGGCCCATCATACCTGCAGCTGTTCCTCTTGTAACTGTTCCTTCCATCATACGGGCCATATTATAGGCTGTTACTTCGCTGATGGCTTCTTTCCTGTTAGTACTGTAATCAAACTGCTTGATCACATTGCCGTTCCTGTCTTCAATGCGGCTGATAAAATAGGGTTTGGTAGAAAACCCACGACCAGCAAATATGCTATAGCCCCACATCATTTCAAACAGGGAAAGCTCACAGGCTCCCAGTGCCAGTGAAGGAACAACATCCACTTTGGTAGGAAGATTCAATCGGGATAGAAAATCGGCGAACTGTTTTGGACCTACCTGTTTCATGATATAGGCGCTTGCACAGTTAAGGGAGTGGGCCAATGCACCTGCCATGGTAACCTGCGGTGCTCCTATACATTTTCTTCCTGCCGGTACCCAGCCATTCCCCTGGAAGTACTGTGGCTCGTTATCGCAAATGGTTTCAGGTGTAAAGCCGCGTTCTTCCATTGCCTGCGTATATAAAAGCGGCTTGATGGAAGAACCCACCTGTCTTTTAGTATTCAAATTGGCGTGATCAAATTTGTAGGTTTTGAAATTGATCCCACCCACCCATGCTTTTACTTCACCAGTTACAGGATCCATTGCCATAAATGCATTCTGGATCATCTGGCGGGAATATTTGATAGAATCCATGGGAGTCATTATCGTATCCTTTTCGCGCTTCGAATTCCAGGCGAAAACTTTCATAGGTACTTTCTTATAGAATGTAGCTTTGATCTCTTTATCCGTCAATCCATCATCAGACAGGCTTTTCCACCGATCACTTTGCTTCATGGCTGTCTCCAGCACGTTCTCATGCTCTTTCCAGACTGTCCCCTTTTTGATATAGGACATATTGTTCAGGTTCTTTTGGAGTACTGGTAATTGGTAGGCAACAGCCTCTTCTGCATACTCCTGCATTTTTGGATTGATGGTAGTATATATTTTCAGACCATCTTCATAAATATTGTAAGAATCCCCATTAGGTTTCTTTACATCCTTAAGCGCAGCTTTTACTTCATCCTTTAATACTTCCCGGAAATAAGGTGCATAACCTGTATTCTCATCCATTTTCCGGTAGTTCAATTTGATGGGTAGCGCTTTTAACCGGACTGCCTCCCCAGGAGATAATTTTCCATTCTCCTGCATGCGGCTAATAACAAGATTCCTTCTTTCCAGGGATGCTTTGGGATTGCGGCGTGGGTTAAATATGCCAGGTCCATTGATCATTCCCACCAGTAGTGCAGCCTCTTCTACATTTAGCACATCAGGTTCTTTCTGGAAGAAGGTGCGGGATGCATTGCGTATGCCAAATACGTTATCGGAATAAGGTACGGCATTCAGGTAAAGGGCCAGGATCTCTTCCTTTGTGAAGTTCCGCTCCAGTTTAATGGCTATGATCCATTCCTTGAGCTTTTGAATAACGCGGATCGCCTTATTTGAAGCGCGTTGATTGAAAAGCGCCAGCGCAAGCTGCTGGGTGATTGTACTACCACCCCCTTTGCTACCCAGAAGGAACACAGCGCGTGAAGTGCCTTTTATATCAATGCCGGAATGACTGTAAAAACGTTTGTCTTCCGTTGCGATCAATGCATCAATTACATGCTGGGAAATATCCCTGTATTTGACAATACTTCGATTGCCATTTTCATAATAATATTTTCCCATGAGGGTTCCATCCTCTGCATATACTTCAGAAGCCTGCAGGATTGATGGATTTTGCAATTCATCAATTGATGGCATTTTACCAAAGACTCCAAAATTGGCTAACATAATAACGGTAACTAATGCAAGGAAGCCAAATAGGAAAATACGCCAGAAGATTTTGACTGATCGTTTCATCAGATAATGAGTTTACGGTATCCGGTTAATTATATAGAAAATTATTGAGAGCTTTACAAGATTGATTTCGATAGCCATTAGACGAAATATATAATCAAAAATGTTACCGAAATTAAGAAAAACCCCGGCGGCCTCTAAATGTATCCAGATTGATTTTTTTCTGAACTGTTAAAACTTGCCAGGGAGGTGCTGGTTAAGGAACTGGTTGTATTTTTCTATATCCTTGCTGGTTTTCAGCAGTTCCAGGTTCCTTTCGGTTATGATAGTAAAGCTGTATTTACCACCTTTCAGCCAGGGAAGGATCTCACTAGCCGTACGAGGGCGTGTTTTTTCTACGTAATCTGTCGCTTCCTGCGCATTTTTGAACGGACTGATGAGCAGGAATCGGTTGTCTGGATCAATTTCCACCAGTTCAGCCTGCATCTGTTTGTTGTAATAGGTATCCCGGTTAAATCGTGCAAAGGCGTTTCGTGCTTCATTCACAAATACAGGATCTACCTTGTTTAGGGCCAATACCACGTAATGCGGCGTTTCTGCATCAAATGCATAGGAGTTTGCTGGAAGTTGTATTGGTGTTCTTACGACTGTATCTATTTTCGGCGGAACCTGTATCAGAGGCTGCGTTACTGGCGGTTTTACCACTGCCGAATCTTTTCTTACTATTTGCGGAGCCGTAACAGGTGGATTATTATTTACAGTTTCTGGACGATATCGGGTAGTGGTATCGTCTTCCTGAGGAGTTACTACCAGGTTGCGCAATTCTTCTTCAATCTGGGCTCGCCTGTTCAATACATCCAGCATTGTGGTTGCTTTTGCTTCCAGGGGAGTACCCGCAAACCGGCTGATAATATTGCTCAAGGCATTTTTGGCAATACTGTCTTCATGCTGCCGGATATAATAAACTGATTCGATATATAACAGTTGAGGTGTCCAGTAATTGCTGCTATAGAGCGAGTCAGCTGTTTTTTTCTGAGCGATAGCTTCGGTGAAATTGCCTTCTATAAACAGGTCATAGATCTTTTCGTATGTCCTGGTTGCCTCCTCATCAGGTCCTGCTGCCTGCGGATTCTTTCCTGTTACGAGTATAGTTGTAAAATTGCTTCCACCATGCTTTTCAGTCATCAGTTTTTTGATAGCAGCAGCTTTGTCTGTTTCTCCATTTTTGTTATAACAGAAGTAAAGTTTGAATAAGACTTCGTCCATTTTAGAGAAATCAGGAAATCGGGTACGCAATCCTTCCAGTGTTGTTGTTCCAGTTAAGCAATCCTCCAGTTCGTTTATATATAACAGGCCTACATCAAATTGAGCTGCCTGTATGGAATCATTTGACTGCTTTAGTTTTTCCGGCGTAACAGGAAGTCTGTCGTATAAAACTTCATAGGTGATTTCAGGTTCACCTTCTGTTGAGAAGTTCACAACGCCATTATTTGCCCGTTGCCTGTCATATTGGGATTGGGAATTCTGCATCTGGCTTTGAACAATAGAAGCCATGGCTGCGCTTCTTCTCCAGTTATCTGTATTGGGTCTTGTTCCCCATTTTGATTTAAAATCAGCCAGCCCTTTTTGACGGGAAGTGGAATTATAGAAATACCATTCTCCTTTCTTGTTATTGTCTGAAAATAATGCAACGGGTTGAGCAGGTTGTAATCCTGCACTTCCGGCTGTTGGTATTACAGGTTCTTCTCTTAAACCCTGTTGGCGACGAATTTGTCGCGTTATTTTTTTAACCAGTGATTTCCTGTCATCCTCAGGTAGTGCAGCCATGCGCTGGAGGCTATCCTGCCTGTTGATAATGTCAACATCGTCTGCTACTTTTTTGAGAATATTCTTTCTTGCCAGTATCAGTTCCGGATCTTTAATGGAAGGATCATCCAGTTTCAGGCTATCGTAAAAATTAAAGGACTGGCGATACATTCTTTTCTGGTAGGAGAGTTCTGCGAGTTGAAGGAATGCCTTGTTTCGCTGGGAAGGATTATTGGTGGAATATTTGGTGCTTTTTAGTAGTAGGGGAAGGGCGCCATCTATGTTTTTGCGTTCAAGGTCCATTTGGGCAGCCATGTAATAAATGATATCCCGATAGTCAACATATTTGTCACGCTTCGCCATTTTCTCCAGCATGGCAATATTATTGTCGATATAATGCTCGCCACCATCTTTATTTATTCGAACCAGCGAAAGCCGGCCATAAACATCCATGATCGGATCTGTGGTGTGATTGACAGATTTGGAATAGAAATTGGCAGCTTCTTCCGTTTTACCAGAAGTTTCATACAATTGCCCAAGCAGGTATTCCCATCGGGCTTTTTCATGTTGATTGGTAGCATTGCCCAATGCTTTCTCCAGATGCGCTGCACAGCTATCCCACATTTGCTGTTTGTAATAGTAAAGCGCCTGCATTTCCTCAAGGTCATTCTGCAATCGCGAAGGAAAAACCGGGTCGCTTTTCAGCATTTGAATAAGCGTGGACGCTTCGGAAATTTTATCCTGGGCAAGGTAGTTCCTTATTTGCCATACAAAGGCATCATTCCTGCTGGGTGGTTCTGAGAAAACACGGCGGGGAAGAGTATTCTTTTCAGGGGTTGAAATTGTAAAAGTATTATTTCCGTCACGGGCACTGCCTATTACCCGATAGCTTCCATCTTTTTCCTTTTCGGCAAAAGCATAATTCATAAACTGGAACATCATCCTGGCGGAATCGAATTGCTTTTGCAGGTAATAAGCCGCTCCCCAGAGCAGGTACATATTATCTGCCCAGTCATTCCGTAAATCGTGCAATACAATAGCAGTTTGGGATTTATAGGCGATGGAATCCAGTTGAGTGCTGTCTGCGGCTGTAACGTCAAGACTATAGTTATAAAAGGGTATCAGCTGCGAGAAATCGTCTAAAAAAGAGGCCTTGGCCCTTTCCATTACCTCATTAAGCTTGTTATTGGCGTTGAAATAGTAGTTGTAGTGGGTAATGGTATTCTGAATTAACCGCCGGGGCGCCGTGAATTTTTTCTGGCCTGATTTTTCAGAGCGAAGAAGTCGGTTATTGAATTCTTTGGGCTTGACAATGGTTGGGGTGTATCCTACCTGGGCATGCACGGGAATAGCCGCCTGGAAAATAAGCAGCAATAACATGATCATCAGAGTATAACGGGAGAATAACATGTCCGGCACAAACTAGTACTATTAACTGAATTTCAGGTATTTTAGTATAGTTGAAGGATAGTTTTCTTTACTTTAGCCCCATCAAAATTCACTTATGGCAAAACTGGATGCAGGTTCTACCCTTAAAAGACTACGCAACCGCTATAGGCTAGTGGTAATGAATGATGATACATATGAAGAAGTTGTGACATTCAAACTCTCCCGTTTAAGTGTGTACATTGGCCTGAGTACCATTTTTGTTGTGCTGGTTGGACTTACTGTTGCACTCATCGTTTTTACTCCTCTCCGCTATTATATCCCCGGCTATGATGACCTTAAAATTGGTCGTGAATATCGCCAGATGAAATACAAGGTTGATGAATTGGAAAAGCAGGCCCAGAATCAGGCCAGTTACATAGAAAATATCAAAAAGGTATTGCAGGGCGGACCTGCAATGGCCCTCGATACAACAGAGTTACAGGTGCCCCGGGATGATGTATCGAACGACTGATCTCCTTCTGCAAACTGGCATGTATGGGCAGGGAAAATACTGTTTTTCGGGGTCCTTTTACCCGTTGTCTTCCAGCCCATTGCATTTTTAAATAATCCAGTTTATCTTTATTCTCCTCGTTTAAATCAATTATCCAATGTTTAACAAAAACAAAACCGACATGCAAGTTGAAAAGTCCAATGGCGGAAACGGCACCACTCTTATTGGGGCCGGAACAACACTTAAAGGTGACATCAACAGCAACAGTGATCTCCGGATAGATGGAACTATCATCGGTAATATTCATAGCACGGCTAAAGTGGTTGTTGGCGCTAATGGTGTGGTGGAAGGAAATATCTCCGGCAACCAGGCTGACATCATCGGTAAGGTCTCTGGCAACGTAAAGGCGAAAGACCTTCTGCAGCTCCGCAGTGATGCTACAGTTACCGGTAATCTCTATGCAGGCAAACTCCAGATCGAACCAAGTGCTGTTTTCAATGGTGAATGTCACATGGGTACAAATGTTGTGGAGATGAGCAATGGATCTGAGCAAAAGCAGATCGTTAAACAGGTTGCCGTCAACTAACAACAGCAGCAAAAAAGATCTCATGCGCTATGCCGGGTTGAGTGCTCAACTCCTGGTCGCTATCGGCATGGCTGTTTTCATTGGATATAAGGCCGACCACTGGCTTAACAGCTTCCCATTATTTACGAGTGCATTACCTTTGCTTGTACTGGCAGCTATATTTTATAAACTGGTACGAGATACTTCCGGCAGGAACAACCAGGATAATGGCCCGGATGCCGGCAATAAAAAGGATAATGAAACAAAATAAACTTGCGCCCCTAAGGCCTGTATTTCTTCTCTTTGTTATTTTAACTGCTTTATTCGTTAGTACAAAAACTCTGCTCACACGCTGGAATGTGGATCAGGATGTACTGATTGTTGGAAACATGGTGCTGATAATTGTTACTCTGGTATCTTACCTGCTGCTTTACCGTGGATTACAATCAGTGAATCCTCACGCGTTCGTGAGAGCAATGTACCTGAGCTTTATCGTTAAATTTTTTATTATCGTTCTGGCAGCTGCTCTTTATATCCTGATAGCAAAGAGCAAAGTCAATAAACCAGGACTGATTATCTGCTTATTTTTATACCTTGTATATACTTTCATTGAAGTTTCGGTATTGACAAAGTTGATGAAGCAAAAAAAGAATGCCTAAGAAGGAAGTTCCGATCGGACAGTTGAATGATTATTTACCCCCGGGTACCTATGAAGCAGTGTTGGCATATCTGCGTCAATATAAGGTCCATCTTACTGTTGCCCGGGAAAGAAAAAGTGTACTGGGAGATTACCGTCATCGGACCACCCAGGACAATCATCGCATCAGTGTGAATGGAAACCTCAATACATGGTCCTTCCTGATCACATTATTACATGAGCTTGCACACCTGCTCGCCTTTGAACATTTCGGTAATAATATCATGGCTCATGGAAAGGAATGGAAAAAAGTATATGGCGGTCTGCTTGATCAGTTCCTTCAAAAAAAGATATTTCCTCCGGATATTGAATTGGAGTTGCTACACTCGCTTCAGAATCCCGGTGCAAGTTCATGCGCCGAAGATGGTCTGCTGCGTGTATTAAGAAGATATGATAAGCAAAACCATCATCACCTGGTTGAGGAACTCGCCACAAACGCATTGTTCCGGACCAGTGATGGACGCGTATTTAAAAAAGGCGAGAAACTGCGCAAGCGTTTCAAATGTGCTGAAGTAAAAACAGGCAAAGTATATTTATTCAGTCCTGTGTATGAAGTAGAGGCTGTATGATAAGGACAAAAAAATCCTTCCATATGGATTACTTCATATAAAATTGTCTTTGCCTATATTGCAAGACAATTAAAACCCCTCCGCATGATCAGCATTTCGATTAACAAACTTGTTTTGTCATTAACAATCTTTGCCTGTGTTGCTTTTGCATCCTGCAATAATGAAGGAGAAAAAACAGCAGGCAATGATTCTACTGAAGCAAAAACTACAGCATTGGCTGATACCCTGAAGCCGATTTCAGAACCACTTATTAGCACCATTTACACCGCTGATCCATCTGCGCATGTATTCAATGGAAAAATTTATATCTACCCTTCCCATGATTATGAGGCTGGCATTCCCCAGGATGATCTGGGCAGCCATTTTGCGATGAAAGATTATCATGTCCTTTCAATGGATTCCATCACTGGTAAAGCAACCGATAACGGAGTGGCGCTTGATATAAAGGATGTTCCCTGGGCAGGCAGGCAAATGTGGGCGCCGGATGCCGCTTTTGCGAACAACACATACTATCTGTATTTCCCTGTAAAAGATAAAAAAGATGTATTTCATATTGGTGCCGCCACCAGCTCTTCCCCGGTAGGTCCATTCAAGGCAGAGCCTAATCCAATTGCAGGAACCTACAGCATGGACCCCGCAGTGTTTAAAGATGATGACGGTAGCTACTACATGTATTTTGGTGGGATCTGGGGAGGACAACTGCAGCGCTGGAGCACTGGAAAATATGTTGCCAAAGACGAGTATCCGGCAGATGATCAGCCTGCACTGACCCCGAAAGTGGCCAAAATGAATAAAAACATGGTGAGCTTTGACGGGAAAGTGAAAGACCTGGTAATCCAGGATGAAAATGGCAAGCCATTGTTGGCAGGTGACAGCACCCGCCGCTTCTTTGAGGCCTCCTGGATGCACAAATACAACGGCAAATACTATTTTTCTTATTCAACAGGCAATACCCATTACATAGTTTACGCAATGGGCGATAACCCTTGGGGACCATTCACCTATAAAGGAGTGGTATTGAATCCGGTGAGAGGCTGGACCAATCACCATTCCATAGTGGAGGTTAATGGTAAATGGTATCTCTTTTATCATGATGTGCAACTTTCCGGTCAAACCCATTTACGCAATGTAAAGGTGACAGAACTGCATTATCGTCCAGACGGTACCATCGAGACCATCGATCCTTACAAATAAATAGTCGCCTGCCGACGATATCTACCGACGATATTTGCAATTCATACCATATTTTCTACAATTCGCTCAATAGTCCATTGCCTCCCCCCGGGGAGGCATGTATTTTTACACGTCCAGTATACTCTCACCGCGATAATATTCAACCGGCAGAACATTCACGTAATTCTATAAATTTTTTCTCATAGCAGTTAGTTAGGTGTATCGAGAGTTCTTTGTAGAACTCTCTCTTTTTTACACAGATAATAGAGGCCCCGATAAATATCGGGGCCTTCGTGTGCTAAACTGCGAAACGTGAATAATAACCTATATACTTGCTTGCTGTTAAGGTTATTCAGCTCTTGACTTTTCTCCTTCTGCTGCATTATCCTGGTGCCTGCGCTTTCTTGCGAAAGTTTCATTACCAAAGCGATAAGTGAAAGCGATTCCAACTCGGTGTGAATCCCATTCATTCTGGTGGAAGAAGCTGGCCTGTTTGATGCCTATGGAATTTTCTTTTGTCACCCACAAATGGAACATGTCTTCATAGGTTAGCTTTAATGATCCTTTGTCTTTAAATATTTTTTTCTGAATTGCACTATTAAATCGCATACGGGCATTTGTGATCGATTGCGAATTCAGATCTTTTCCTGACCAGTACCCGGCCAATTCACCATTCCAGCCTTTTTTAAAAGTAAACTGGTTTAGCACATTCATCCTATAGCTATAAAAGGAAGGACTCAGCTTTTGAGAGTAAATTGTTCCGGTTGCTTTCAAATGCCCAACCTGAATATTTGTATTGAGCATCCACCATTTTGCCGGCTTAACATTCAAATTTGTGCTGAAGATAAATAGTGTCCCTTCGCCTAAATTATAAGGCCGGTTGATGAAGATATTTCCCACGGCTTCGGTTGAAGGAATAATAAGATTAACCGCGTGGCCATAACTTAGCCCCAGTGTCAGTAATTGTTTAAATGAATAACGCAGCTCATATCGGTACTGGTAATTTGGCTTCAGTTCAGGATTACCACTGGAATAAGTAAAATTATCCCTGAAGGCAAGGAAAGGATTGAATTGCTGGTAATTCGGACGATTGATCCTGCGTGCAAGACTACCGGTGAGTGTATGTCTGCCCAGGCTATCCAGTTTATAGCTAATGAAAACAGTGGGAAATACATCCGTGAAATCCTGGCTGAATTCAGTATGTTGTACCATACTATTGCCTAACTGGTTACCTTTTAAATGTGTGTTTTCCGCCCTTATGCCCAATTGTCCTCCAATCCGTTTCCAGTTTTTACGAACACTCAGGTAGGCTGCGTTGATGTTCTCGTCGTAAATAAAATGATTTGAACGGCTGTCTTCAGGTGACTCGCCGGAATTATTAATATTGAAATAACGGGAGTCGTTATCGTTCTCTACAATACTTGATTTAACACCCGCTTCAAGACTGGCCTTGTTCTTTAACGGATGAATATAATCCAGCTTGGCATTATAAATAGTTATCCCTGATTTAATATCGTACTTAAAATTACCGGTACTGTTTTTGGCCGCTCCTGGCATTTCAACGTAATTGCTGAACAATTGGATACCATCAGATTGATATTTGATATAATTGAGATCACCAGATAATTCCCTACCTGCTTTATTTAATTTTTGCGTAAAGTTCAGGTTTGCGCCCACATTCGTCCAGTCGAAATCACTGCCTGATAACCCTGTGTTAATTGAATCCAGGCCCATTCCCTGGTCAAAACTCTGGCTCATGAATGTATTGTTATCCTTTCTTGGCCTTGTTTGTAAATTCACCTGGAAACCAATTATTGTTTTATCGGATAAGGTATAATCCAGGCCCAATCTGCTGGTAATTCCACGGGAAGTGCCTCTACTGGTATTATCAAGGAGTACTTTTGAATAGAGATCGCCAGCTGGAGTAAAAAATTTACGATCGTAAAAATCTGTTGATTTCTGTCCTTCTGTACTATAGCCGATATTCCCGAAATAGTTTAGCTTTCTGTGATTGTAATTCACGTTCAGTACATTATAGGTACGCGCCATTATTCCCTGGCTATAGGAGGAATTTATATTTCCTGTTAAGCCAAGGTCCCTGTTCTTCTTCAATTTAATATTGATGATAGCGCCACCTCCTGCATCGTATTTGGAAGGTGGATTGTCCATCAGTTCCAGTTTGTCAAGCATGCCGCCAGGAAGGGATTTCAAATAGCTGGCAAGATCCTGACCAGACATATGGGTTGCTCTTCCATCTATTAATACCAGTACACCCTGTTTTCCATTGAGTGTGATTGAACCATTCATATCTACTGTAACGCCAGGTGTTTTTTCCAGCACTTCAAGCGTATTGCTGGTAGCGCTGCTGATCATGGACTCTACATTTACGATGGTCTTGTCTATGTCCTGCTCGATCAACGGCTTTTTAGAGGTGACTACCACTTCTTTTAACTGGTTATTACCTGAAAGGGATAGAAAGATCACGGGTAATAATATTGTTTGATGGGCTTCATCAATGGTAATAGGCGAGCTGGTGAATTTTTTATGGCCCACACTGCTGATTGCCAAAATATAATTTCCATCCTGGAGATTGTTGAACTGGAATTTACCAGCTGCATTGGTAGCCTCTCCCTTTATTAATACTGAATCGGGTAGCCTCAATAGTTTGATGGCTGCACCAGCCAGTTCTTCATTGCGCGTATTTTTTATTGAACCACTTATTGATTTGGTTTTTTGGGCTGAAGCCTGCAGGCAGGTTAGCATAATGAGGATGGCTATTATTTTTTGCATCAGTTTTATTTTGATGGAACAAATATTGCCCTGCAGGAGAGGAGTTGAAAATTAATATGTTGAATTGTACTGTTTACCTGACGGAATACTGATTTTTCAGGCCGGGCCTGTTGAACCTGTTTTTAAGCCTGTCTGTCAGGATTTAGCGTCTATTGGTCACCCAGGTTTATTTTTGTTATTTTAGTTCATGAATATTGGATTATATTTTTAATCAGATGGAAACAGTATTGAAAAAAGAAGCAAAGAAAACAGACAGGTTATTTCCGGGTATGAAAAATGCAGTGCAGGTAGTGCTCAATATATTTGTAGCAATACTGGTTTTTTCACTGTCCCAGTTTTTCTTTGAAAAGGAATTAGGTAACGATAATTCCCTCGGTGCAGCATTCTGTGTTACGATTGTTTTCCTGTGTGGACTACATGCCGGAAGATTTATGTCCTTAATATGGATCAATAAAGGCAAGAGAACGCTGAACCGGGCAATATTTATACTTCCCCTTATTATATTGCTGTTCGGGTTCTTTTCACTCGCTTTTGCCGTTGCCGTAGTAAGGGATCACAAAGTTCAAATGCTGTTTTTAGGTACGCCGCTCCTGTTTATTACCACTGCGGCAACAGGGATGTTGATCAAAATGATACGTGCCAAGGTTAAGCTGGAATTACAAACAGCCAATATATCTGCAGCTCATAGCCAGACAGAACTTCACCTGTTGCAGGAACAGCTCAGCCCACATTTCCTGTTTAATACGCTTAATAATCTATATGGAATTTCCCTTTCCCAGCATGAAAAGATCCCGGCTTTATTGTTGAAATTATCGGAGTTGCTGCGCTATTCCGTGTACGATGCCAAGGAGCCGTACGTGCTGCTTAAGGATGAAGTGGCGTACCTGGACAATTATATCGAATTCGAAAAGATCCGGATCGGGGAGAAGCTAAACCTTACAATTGAAATTGATGAGGTTGGTGCCAGCAAAGTGCGAATTGCGCCAATGTTGCTGATCGTTTTTCTTGAAAATGCCTTCAAGCACTCAAAGAATACAATTGAATCCAAAATTCATATTTATATTGGATTGAAAATATGGGGCAATTCTATTTTATTCTCGGTCAAAAATTCCTATAATAGCTCAGCGAGAAGGTCAGAAAGTTTCCAGGGCAGCAGCGGACTGGGATTAGTGAATGTTAAGAAGAGGCTGGAATTATTATATCCTAACGGCTATGATCTGAAAATAGAGGATGAAACTGATTTCTATACGGTGATGCTCCGGGTAAACGCAAAATAAGATGAGTGATAAAATAAAATGTTTGATCATTGATGATGAGCCAATAGCCACCAGAATTATTCAAACCTATTGCAGTCATATTCCCGCCATTGAAATAATATCAACCTGCTCCAATGCCCTGGAAGCAAAGGCCATTCTTCAAAAGCAGACAATAGATCTTATATTCCTTGATATTAATATGCCCGTGCTGGATGGGATTGCCTTTCTGAAAACATTGAAGAATCCTCCGCAGGTTATTTTCGCTACAGCCTATAAGGAACACGCAATTGATGGATTTGATCTGGCAGCCGTTGATTACTTATTAAAGCCATTCTCCCTTGAGCGGTTTATTGTGGCCGTAGACAAGGCGGTGGAGCGAATACAAAGACCTGTTGCCAATACTCCTCCTGCTACTGAACAGCCAAAGGATGAATTCATTTTTATCAAGGCTGATGGGAAGATATTCAAAGTATTTTTCAATGATATACTCTTTGCGGAAGCGAGTGGGAATTATACAAAGATTGTGACCGAACACCAGACACTGCTACCTGGCATGTCATTTACAGCAATTGAAGATATACTTCCCAAAAACAATTTTGTTCGGTTGCATCGTTCCTTTATCATCAATAAAGCAAGGATCACCCATATTGAAGGGAACAGGGTCTTCATTGATAAGAAGGAGATCCCGATCGGGAGTAATTATAAGGAAAGCTTCTTAAAACAACTGGGGATTCAATAGTTTCTTAAGCCACTGCTTTTTTCACCAGGTCAGCTGCTTCACTCAACAGGATGGCAGATTGTACTTTCAGCCCGCTTTCGTCAATCAGCTTTTTGGCTTCTTCAGCATTGGTGCCCTGTAAGCGTACAATGATCGGAATTTTGATATTACCCAGATTCTTGTAAGCATCGATAACGCCCTGTGCAACACGATCGCAACGTACTATTCCACCAAAGATGTTGATCAGTATCGCTTTTACAGCAGGATCTTTAAGAATGATCTTGAAGCCGGCTTCAACAGTCTGAGCATTGGCAGTACCACCCACGTCCAGGAAGTTGGCAGGTTCACCACCACTTAATTTGATCATGTCCATGGTGGCCATAGCTAATCCGGCTCCGTTTACCATACAACCCACGTTGCCATCCAGCTTAACGAAGTTCAGGTTGTATTTTCCTGCCTCTACTTCTGTAGGATCTTCTTCGCTGGTATCCCTCAGTGAAGCCAGGTCTGCATGACGCATCAGTGCATTATCATCAAGTCCCATTTTGCAGTCCACTGCCACGATCTTGTCATCAGCCGCCTTGAAAAGAGGATTTATCTCCAGCATGGAGCAATCCAGCCCTACATATGCATTATATATATTGGTAACGAACTTCACACAGTTCTTGAAAGCTTCCCCCGCAAGGCCCAGATTGAAGGCGATCTTGCGTGCCTGGAAAGGCTGAAGGCCACCAGCCGGGTGAACCCACTCCCTAAAGATCTTTTCCGGTGTATCATGAGCTACATCTTCAATATTCATACCTCCTTCAGTGCTGTACATGATCACATTTTGTCCTTTGCTACGGTCCAGCAAAACAGACAGGTAGAATTCTTTACGTTCAGAAGGGCCATCATAATACATATCCTGGGCAACCAGCACCTTGTGTACTACTTTCCCGGCAGGACCTGTTTGTATGGTTACCAGCGTTCCACCCAATATCTTTTGTGCAATGGAAACCACATCTTCCATGTTCTTGCCCACTTTTACTCCATTGATACCGGTTTCTTTTACAGTACCCTTACCACGGCCGCCCGCATGGATCTGCGCTTTCACAACGGCAAAACTGCTCCCAAACTGGGTCTTGATCTGACGGTAAGCTTCTTCAGCTTCGTGAACCGAACTGCAGGCAAAACCTTCCTGCACGGGCACATTGTATTTCTTCAGTAACTCTTTTGCCTGGTACTCGTGGAGATTCATGATATCTTAAAATTTCGGCGAAGATAGAGATCAAAAGCGAATATTATATATTTGCCCTTCAACCATCTGTTTAATGTCAAAAAAGCTCCAAAAAGACCTGAAGGAAACGGTAAAGTTTCTCCAGAAAGAATTCAAGAAGGCTCCGGATGTAGGAATTGTGCTGGGAAGCGGGCTTGGAAATTTTGCGAGCCAGATCAAAATTGAGAAGGAAGTTCCTTATGGAGATATTCCACATTTTCCTGTATCCACCGTTAAAGGCCATTCCGGAAAACTGATCTTTGGCAGGATTGGAGAAAAGATAGTAGTGGCCATGGGCGGACGTTTTCACTTTTATGAGGGCTATACGCCCCAGGAAGTAGTTTACCCGATCAGGGTAATGAAAATGCTGGGTATAAAGACGGTCCTTTTGTCTAATGCAGCAGGGTCTGTTAACCCTGATTTCAAAGTAGGGGATATTATGATCATAAAAGATCATATCAGCTTTTTTACTCCTAATCCGCTCATTGGAAAAAATGATGATGACCTGGGACCGCGATTCCCTGATATGAGCGAACCCTATAAACGTACGCTTATACAGCAGGCAAAAGCTATTGCAGCTAAAAATAAAATCGATATAAAAGAAGGGGTATATGTAGCTGTAACCGGTCCAACATTTGAGACAAGGGCAGAGTACAAACTGATTCATGTTGCAGGCGGAGACGTGGTAGGAATGAGCACCGTTCAGGAAACTATTGCAGCCAACCACATGGGACTACCTGTATTTGCGGTAAGTATTGTTACCGATATCGGCATCCGGGATGATGACAATATTATTACACATGAAGAGGTACTGCAGGCAGCTAAAGAGGCAGAACCCAAACTCGCTTTGTTATTTAACCAGATGATCGCGGCCATTTAACAATTTGGCTACTGTATTTGTACTTTTGCACCGCTAATTTGCAGTAGCTCAAAACCCCGCATATAAATTACTTACCCTGACCAGGAAAATCACATATTTCTTATTAGCCTCAATTCTCTTTATTTCTGCTGATGCATTTTCACAGGGAGGGGTGATCCGTGGTGCAGGCGGCCGTTTACGTAGTTTGGGTGGAAGCTTCAAGGGAGGCAGCAACAGTGGTAATGATAGCTTAAAGCGAAGAGACAAGTTTGAAGACTCCATAACTATTCACTTTCGGTACCTTGATTCTACACGAAATTATACCCTGGATTCTTCCATTAATGATTTTACCAGGCGGTTTCCCATCCCGCCAACTTATATAACCCTGGGAAATACAGGAACTGCAGCACGAAACCTGTTATTTTCACCAACACTTCAACCGGGCTGGGATCCTGGATTTCATGCTTTTGATATTTATAAATATCAACTGGATAAGGTACGGTTCTTCAATACCACGCGTCCTTATTCTGAATTGAACTATGTGTTGGCAGGAAGGGGAGAACAGATGATCCAGGTCATACATACCCAGAACATTAAACCCAACTGGAATTTTCTCTTTCAATACCGGCTGATCAATGCGCCCGGGTTCTATAAGAATCAGAAGACCAATCACAATAATTACCTGTTTTCTTCCTGGTATGAATCAGTAAATAAACGATATAATGCCTACCTCATCCTACTGTCCAATAAATTACAATCAGGAGAAAGTGGAGGCATATCTGATACGGCTAACTTTATAGATAATGTTGCTTACCGCGACAGATTCAACATACCCTCCAAGATTGGCGGTGATCCGGCATTTGGCACTGATTTTTTCAGCACCAATACCGGGAGTGGAAATCGATACAAGGATTTCAATGTGGTATTGAGGCAACAATATGATTTCGGTAAAAAAGATTCATTGGTTACTGACTCAACGGTAGTGCCGCTTTTTTATCCGCGTATTCGTTTTGAATACACTTTTCAGTATTCCAAGTCTTCCTATCAGTTTAGTGACCTGATTGGTGATTCATTATATTATGCTAAAAATTATGGACTGAAGTTGGGCGCACCGGTAGATACTGTATTGATACAGGACAAGTGGGTGGATATGCGGAATGATTTTTCAATTATTACCTTTCCTGATGCAAAGAACCTTCGCCAGTTCCTCCGGCTTGGAGCGGCAGTTCAAAATCTTTCATTGAACAATATAAAAGGGGACCGCAAATTATACAACATATTTGGTCATGCTGAATACCGTAACCGTTCACGTAACCAGAAATGGGATATTGAGGCAAATGGCAAATTGTATTTTACCGGATTAAACGCCGGCGATTATCAGGCGTATGGCAGCCTGCAGCGGTCAGTAGGAAAAAAATCAGGATATGTGCAATTGGGATTTGAAAATGTCAATCGTACCCCTTCATTTATTTTTGATCCCCATAGCAGTTTTTATTTAATGACTCCGGTCACTGATTTCAAGAAAGAAAATACTACCCATCTTTCGGCGTCTTTATATCAACCCTGGTTGCAGTTACGCTTAACCGGTAATTATTACCTGCTAACCAATTATACCTACATTACTGATTTTTACAAATTGCAACAGGAAGGAACGTTATTTAATCTTTTACAGATAGGAGCGGAGAAAACCATCAATTTGGGTAAAAGCTGGAAATGGCGTACTGATGTATATTTTCAGCAGGCTATCGGAAACGCCCCTATCAATCTGCCTACTATATATACGCGCAATAGAATAGGTTATGAAGGGAAGCTTGGATATAAGAACCTGAATACTGCCTTTGGATTGGAGTTAAGGTATCACACTTCTTATAAAGCCGATGGCTATTCACCCTTATTAGGCCAGTTTTATTATCAGAATGATTCTACTGTCAGAAATCAGGCTCCGCAGCTTACTGGCTATTGGCATTTAAATATAAAATCATTCAGGTTTTACCTCCGCGCGGAGAATCTAAATACTGCCCGCGTACTGGATAAAAAATTCGGCTGGACCAATAATATCTCAGAGGTTCCGGGTTATTATTACCCCGGTCTGATCATTCGCTTTGGTATCTTTTGGAGTTTTGTGAACTAACTTCCTGTGTTTTAAAGCAGTATAATTGTTAAAGTTGGCGGGTTTCCACTAATGTTACCAAAATCATAGGAAACTTTCAGGATTGATGATATCTTTGTTCTGTTCATGAAAAAACTATTATTGGCAATACTATTGGTTTCCTACTTCGCTGTTACAAGCGGAATAGTAGTCAATTTTCACTATTGCATGAACAGGCTGGCATCCACAGAATGGTTTACCATGGAAGGTAAACGATGCGAGAAGTGTGGAATGGAAATGCATAAATCCCACGGATGCTGTCATGATGAAGTGAAGGTTGTGAAAATGGAAGATGATCAGAAGCTTTCCTCTTCTGTTAATTTTGAACTTCCATCTTTGGACATGCCTGCCCAGGTTCCCTCCGAATTTATTGCTACATCTTTCTATAATTGCAATGTAACAGCGAATCCTGACAATCATCCCCCGCCTCTGTTATCGGATCAGGATACTTACATTGCCAATTGCGTTTTCAGGATTTGAGATTTTTCCCCAGTTAGTTTATGATAGTCATTAGTTCCGATGTATCGGAAGCGATGACATTTACCTGTTCTCAAATTCAAATCATCAATCAATTAATTATTTAATTATGAAAACGCTTAGAATATTTTCTATAATGTCATTCTTATTGACATTCTTATTGGCTACTGCCAATTTCTCATTTGCCCAAAAGGCGAAAGCACTGGATCAAAAAACCACAGAGTCCATCCCTGTTTCAGGTAACTGCAGCATGTGCAAAAAGACCATTGAAACTGCTGCAAAAAAGGCGGGTGCTTTACAGGCCGACTGGGATGTAGATAAGAAAATGCTATTGGTGAGCTTCAACAGCGCTTCTACCAATGCTGCAAAGATCCAGCAGGGCATTGCTGCATCAGGATATGATACCCGTGATGTAAAGGCCGCCGATAATGCATACGATAAACTCCACGCGTGTTGCAAATATGACAGGATGGCAACCAGCAAGGCGGCCTGTTGCGATAATGATAAATGCGGTAAGGGCGAGAATTGCTGTGCCGGTATGGATTGTTGTAAAGATGGCAAATGCGGAATGGAGAAGAAAACAGAAAAAAGCGGAGTAACCCATGACCATGCCGCCAATTCTCCTTCCGTTGGCAGCATGGATTGTTGCAAAAACGGCATTTGCACAAAGCAATCCTGATTTGTAACTTTAAAAGAGATTTTTATGAAAAAGCTGATTTTCATACTGTTCTTAGGGCTATTTACCGCTTCGGTTCAGGCCCAGTTCACAAAGGCCTCCCTACAGGCGAGCGGACTGACCTGCTCCATGTGTAACAATGCCATTTATAAAGCATTGAAAGCGCTTCCTTTTGTGGCTTCGGTGGATGCTAATGTCAAGACCGCTACTTT
>JAJKIP010000309.1 GCA_021154405.1 Segetibacter sp.
ACCCATCAGGAATTCCTGATCTCTAATTTCCTTCCTCAAAAGAATCCTGTAAAAATCCTTATTACAAGTGGGGCTTCCTGTCCTGATGCGATCGTGGAATCAGTAATTACCCGACTGGTAAGCTTTTATAAGGATGCAAAAAGCATTGATGAAGTAACCGCTTGCTTTCAATAATATTCTGTCTGAAACCCCTGCTTATTTGTATAGAAGCGTATAATACTCATGCGCCATTCTATTGCTTTCAAACTGGAAGCGTACGTCCTGCATGCTGTTCTTCATTACCTGCCGCCAGGTAGCATAATTTTCATAATAGAGCGGCAGTATTTCTTTCTCAAGGATCTCATAAAGGCAGTTCAGGTCATACATATCCTGGTCATGGACAGACATGTTGGCATAATCCGCTTTGGGAACTACAAATCCGTTATGGCCATGGTTGATGAACTCGGGAATCCATCCATCATCAGTAGAAAAATTAACTGCGCCATTCATGGCAGCAGTCATCCCGCTGGTACCAGAAGCTTCACGCGGTACACGTGGATTATTCAGCCAGCAATCAGCCGCCTGTTTCAATCTTTTCGAAAGAGTCAGTTCGTATCCGATCAATACGGCTACAGTTTTATAGCGTTTGCTTAAATGCACGAGTTCATTGAATTCACTGATGGCAGGATGGTCAACCGGGTAGGGCTTACCGCCCCAGATTATCTGAACCGGATATTTTTTATTGGTAAGAAGCTTTTCAAATCGCTTTTCATCAGAAGCAATAAGACCTGCTCTCTTATATCCAGCAAATCTCCGTGCCCATACAATGGTAAATATGTCCGGATTAAACAGTTTACCTGTTTGATCTGCTACGATATCGAATGCTCTGCGTTTGAGGTATTTTTTGCGATCGTCAATACCATAATCATCAACAGCTTCTTTAAACCGGTATAATTGTTTATCTGCCCAATACGTATAATTCTGCGCATTGGTAATGGAAATGATGGGGCAGATACCATCATATTTTGCCCACATGGCCCTTGCCACTCTTCCGTGCAATTGAGAAACCCCATTGGCGATATGCGCAAAGCGCAAGGCCACCAGGGAATGATTGAATGCATCATCCTGGATGCCGGTCAGTTTCTTCACTTCATCAACACTCAGTCCACAGAAATAACTCATTTTATGGCACAGGTAGATATCATGCTTTTCATTACCTGCTTCTTCGGGAGTATGAGTGGTAAACACCAGTCTCTTTCTAACCTCTTCCGGTTTACGGTTGTATTTATTGTAGAGATAGAATGCAGCAGACAATCCGTGTGCTTCATTCAAATGATAGAGTTCAGGATTAAAGCCGATAATGTCCAGCAGCTTTGCACCACCAACACCCAGCAAAATGAATTGCGCCACTTTGGTAGCCACATTGGCATCATAAAGACGATGGGTAATGGTTTGTGATACATAATCATTTTCAGGTACATCAGTACTCAGGAGGAAAAGCGGGGCTGATTTGAATGTCTGAGGATTGAGATAATACACCTTCACCCAGACAGGATGTTCATGCACGTTGATCTGGTATCGAATACCAGTATCTTCCAGGAATCCATATTGTTTTTCATTCCAGGAGACTTCCAGCGTCTGGTCCTGATTTCTTTCCTGGTCATAATATCCATATTTCCACAAAATGCCAATGGCCACCATATTCTGACCAAGTTCGTAGGCACTCCTCAAATGGGAACCAGCGAGAAAGCCCAGGCCGCCGCTATAAATCTTTAGCGGCTGATGGATGGCAAATTCCATCGAGAAATAAGCTACGCGTTTGGAATATCTCTGTTCAATAGTGTATGGGACCTCAAAATTCGTAAAACTCATATTGTGTTTATTTTACACGAAGGCGCAAGATAATCGATTGTACAGACATTTTATAACTCCTGTGTTTTCTGCCTTTTATCTTTTCTTTGCCTTCATCACCGCTTTAGGTTTGGCTTCTTTTTTCCGGGGATAGGAACCATTGAAAGAACAGCGCAAACCCCTGCGGGCTCCGCAGCCGCCCACTTCTTTAATGCTAACGGAAGAAGAAGAAAAATTAAACTGAAGCGAACAGGGATCACCCGGTTCACGGTATTCCGCCATCGTACTGGTAACCATTCGCGCTTCGCCCTTCAGTTCTCCGATGCACTCCCCTTTGTTCTTTTCGAAATGTATAAAGAACATCATGCGATCAGCTTTTCTTCCATCACGGAAGGAGACCAGGTTCATGGCGCCACTGCCATAATCAGCAGTAAATTTTTGTTTGTGAGAATACGTATCGATCGGATTGATCAGTTCAGTCACTTTATCTTCCAGGGCTTCCGTAAGGATCAGCGTAAAACCACCGTCATTGTTAAGAACATACTGATCGCTCCCATCACTGGTACTGCCATCCCTGTTTTTTCGTGTGACTTTGCTTGACAAGACATAACGGGTATCAATATCGGCAGTTTGTATGGTAGCGGAAGAATTATCCAATTGCAGGATAGGAATACCATCAATAAATTCATCATCCTTATTAAAACCAAGTACAAAAGCGACATGTTTATCACCACTTGTAACCTTTGCAAAGAGATAGGTCTCTTTTGTTTTGGCCGCCTTGATCCTGGCCATGGAATATATTTTCAGCTTTGCACTTTTTGGAAACGCACGGGCTATAATGGAGTCGGGAATAAATTGAGAAAATACTTTCTGGCTGATCAGCAAGGAATCTTTATCCTTTTTCAGCAGGGATGTATCTGCAAAACGATAAGGCAATCTGGCTTGAGGGAAAAAATCTATGAAATCACCCACTTCCACCGGGTCCTCTCCGGAAAGAGAGGCTTTTTTTGATTTACAGGCGAATACGGCCAATGCTGCGAAAATGATAAAACAGTACGTCCTAAAAACCATCATTTTGACTTAGTTGGACCGGCAAATTAAGCGATTCAGCCGGTAATTGGACAGTTAATTTTATTTGAAAATGCAAAGAGGCTTACGTCTGTTATTTTGACATCTGGCTAAAATTTTTTAGGTTTGTCTAAAAATAATTTTAGCTGTGCTGAATTATTCCACTAGTGAAGAGAATTATATCAAGGCCATCTTCCACCTCCAGAAGGATGGAACAGTAACTACAAATGAGCTTTCGGCTGAATTGCAGACGAGGCCGGCCTCGGTAACTGATATGATGAAAAAGTTGAAAACGAAAAAACTGGTGCACTACAAGGCCTATCGCGGGTTCCGGCTTACCGCCGAAGGCACTCGTGTAGCTCTCCTGATCATCCGCCGTCACCGGCTTTGGGAATTCTTCCTGGCAGAGAAACTAAAATTTAACTGGGATGAGGTGCATGAAGTAGCAGAAGACCTGGAACACGTAGGTAGTAAAAAACTGATTGATAAACTGGATGAATTCCTGGATTTCCCAAGATTTGATCCGCATGGAGATCCTATTCCGGACAGCAACGGCAAAATTGAAAACACCAGACAGGTTTGTCTAACGGATGTTCCTATCAATAAACCCGGCGTTGTTGGCCATGTAAGTGATCAGTCAAGCGAGATGCTGGAATTATTGGGACATAAAAAAATTGGGATTGGTACACGTCTGGAAGTGAAGAAGAAGTTCAGTTTTGACCAATCAATGGAAATTAAGGTACGTCAACAGCCACCCACCCATATCAGCTGGGAACTGGCTAAAAACATATTTGTGAAGTATGAGAATTGATACACATTCGGATCTTTCCCTGAGCGAGGTACACGAAACCATAGATACCACCACCCACCAACGCTCTGTGTGGAGGCGGATACTGGCTTTCTTTGGGCCGGCTTACCTGGTGAGTGTGGGATATATGGACCCCGGCAACTGGGCTACAGACCTGGCAGGAGGAAGCAAATTTGGTTATTCTCTGATCTGGGTGTTATTGATGAGTAACCTGATGGCATTACTGCTGCAAAGTCTTTCGGCCCGGCTTGGGATCGTAAGAAGAAGAGACCTTGCCCAGGCTAATCGGGAAACCTATCCCCGCAGCATCAATTTTATATTGTATGTGCTGGCAGAAATAGCTATTGCGGCCTGTGATCTTGCGGAAGTATTAGGAATGGCCATTGGTATTCAATTGCTGACCGGATTACCCCTGATCTGGGGCGTATTAATAACAGTGTTTGATACCTTCCTCCTGTTATTGCTTCAGAGATTGGGAATGCGGAAAATGGAAGCGTTCATCATTGGGCTGGTATTTATTATTGGCATATCATTCCTGATTGAAATCATTCTTGCAAAACCGGATATGGGTGAAGTGGTAAAAGGTTTTGTTCCACATATTCCCGGCAAGGAGGCGCTGTATATAGCAATAGGAATTATTGGTGCCACGGTAATGCCTCATAATCTTTATCTCCATTCAGCATTGGTACAAACAAGAAAAATAAAGCGCACCAAAGAAGGAATAAAGCGGGCATTGAAGCTGAATTTTATTGATACAACTGTTGCGCTGAATCTTGCCTTTTTGGTAAATGCAGCCATTCTTGTGCTGGCCGCTGCTGTATTTTTCAAAACAGGCCGGACAGATATTGCTGAAATAAAAGATGCGCATCATTTACTGGACAAATTGCTTGGAACAAGCCTTGCTCCTGTACTGTTTGCAGTGGCATTGATAGCAGCTGGACAAAGTTCCACCGTAACAGGAACACTCGCCGGCCAGATTGTAATGGAAGGTTATCTGCGATTGCGAATCAATCCATGGATGAGAAGATTGCTGACCAGGCTTATCGCGATAATACCTGCAGTCATTGTAATCCTGATCAATGGAGAAGATAATATCGACAGCCTGCTAATTCTGAGCCAGGTGATATTAAGCCTTCAATTGGGATTTGCAATTATCCCCCTGATCCATTTTGTAAGTGATAAAAAAACCATGGGAATTTTTGCGATTAAACCCATTGTTCAGGTTACTGCCTGGCTGATCACTGCCATCCTGGTTTATCTTAACCTGAATATGGTGATTGGACAAGCCTCCGATTATTTTGCCAGTTCCAGCAATGTATTCTGGAAGATTGTGATCATTGCAGGTGGAATTGGATATGTGCTTTTATTGATCGTATCCGTCCTCTACCCTCTTATAAAAAAGAAATGGAAAAATGTGCTGGTTCAAATGCATCCTGAAGCAACAGCATTACATTCTCTTACTTCGCCTACCTATTCTTCCATAGCTGTGGCACTTGATTTCAGTGAAAATGATCAAAAACTACTGGCGCATGCATTGGGACAGGGAGGCAATGCTCCCAAATTCATTTTGCTGCACGTAGTAGAAAGTGTTCCTGCCCGCATATATGAATTTGAAAGCGATGACCTGGAAACAGAAAAAGATAAAGAACATTTGCAATTTTATGCACAGCAACTGCGGGAAAGGGGATTTGATGTGGAAGCCAAGGTAGGATTTGGAAGCAGATCAAAAGAAATAGTACGATTGGTAAAGGAATCAGGCGCAGATATGCTGGTCATTGGCGCCCATGGACATAGTGGCATAAAAGATTTTTTCTATGGAGAAACAATAAATTCTGTACGCCATGTATTGAAAATACCTGTACTGGTGGTGAATTTGTAATGATATTATTTTCGTTTGCTGCCATGGTTTGTGAAATACGACCACTGTCACAAAAACTTTTACTATGCAGCGTTCTTTGAATTGTTGCTATTGTTCCTTAGTAAATGCTTAAATCGGCTGAATGTTTCCGGTTTGATATTAAGGTAAGAGGCCAGATGTTTTTGTGGGACTCGCTGAAGGAGTTCAGGATTTTTCATAACGAAGTTCAGGAATCGCTCTCGTGGAGTCATCTTAACCATCTGCATTTGCCACCGGTCTTTAAGCACCATGGTATGAGTAACAACTAATCGGCCCAGATGCTCCATCTTTTTTGATTGGGCATAAACTTTTTCAAGATCATCAAAGTGTATGGAAATAACGGAGGACGGCTCAATTGTTTCTATAAAATATTCTGAAGCCGTTCTGCTATGGAAGGATTCCTGACTGAGGATAATATGACCTTCCATCGATATCTGAGTATTGATCTCCTGACTTCCTTTTTTATAGTATTTGCGGATTAGACCCTTGATAATAAAATTGAAGTAGTTCTCCACTTCTCCCTGCCTGATCATAAATTCTTTCTTGCCAAATCTCCTCACCTTTATCACCGGAAGAAGGCATTTCGTGAATTCTTCTTCCGTAATATTGGCAAACTTGCGTAAGTAATCCTGGAAAGGTCTTGTTGCGTCCATGATACTCAATAACATATAAAAGGTACGACAATAATTGATCCGAATCAAGTTAAGGCGAGTAATTTTTTCCACACTTGTGGCAACACGCGAGAAATTACCCATGATACAGAACAAGTTATAAATTACTAGCTTTGCGGCCCTAAACAATCCGCAAAAATAACCTCAAAAATTGATCTATGGCCCAAAAGATTAAAGTCGCCAACCCTGTAGTAGAGCTCGATGGAGATGAAATGACAAGAATTATCTGGAAATTCATCAAGGACAAACTGATCCTTCCTTATGTAGAGGTTGATATTAAGTATTTCGACCTTGGTATTGAAAACCGCGACGAGACTAATGACCAGGTGACCATAGATGCAGCCAATGCCATCAGGCAATATGGTGTGGGTATCAAATGTGCTACCATTACACCTGATGAGGCAAGGGTAAAAGAATTTAATCTGAAACAGATGTGGAAGAGTCCCAATGGTACTATCCGTAATATTTTAGACGGAACAGTGTTCAGGGAACCAATTGTTATTAATAATATCCCAAGACTTGTAACAAACTGGACTGCACCGATCATTGTAGGCCGTCATGCTTTTGGTGATCAATATCGTGCAACGGATACGATGATCAAAGGCAAGGGAAAACTGACAATGACCTTTACACCAGAAGGTGGTGGAGAACCGCAAACCTTTGAAGTGTTCAACTTCAAGGGAGATGGAGTGGCAATGAGCATGTACAATACAGATGAAAGCATTATGGGGTTTGCGCGCAGCTGTTTCAATATGGCACTGAGCAAAAAATGGCCATTATATCTGTCTACCAAGAACACGATCCTCAAAAAATATGATGGTCGATTCAAAGATATTTTTGAAGATATCTATCAAAAAGAATTCAAGGCAAAGTTTGATGAAGCAGGTATTGTTTATGAACATCGCCTGATTGATGACATGGTGGCAAGTGCACTGAAATGGAACGGGAATTTTGTATGGGCCTGCAAGAATTATGATGGAGATGTGCAGAGTGATACAGTGGCACAGGGCTTCGGTTCACTCGGATTGATGACTTCTGTACTGGTTACTCCTGATGGAAAAACGATGGAAGCAGAAGCTGCACATGGTACTGTAACCCGCCACTATCGTGAGCACCAGAAAGGAAAACCAACCAGTACCAATCCAATTGCATCCATATTTGCCTGGACCAGGGGATTAGCGTTCCGTGGCAAGCTGGATAATAATCAGCCACTGATTGATTTCGCTAATGCATTAGAAGCAGTTTGTATTGAAACAGTTGAGGAAGGTAAAATGACAAAAGATCTTGCCATCACAATTAAACCAAAAGTGGAACATGGTAAGGATTATTTGAATACTGAGGAATTTTTGGATGCCATCGATGAAAATCTGAAGAAGAAAATGAAATAATGGAATTACTTGCGCTGGCAATAGCACCGGGACTGGCAATCTGCCTGTTTATTTTTCACCGGGACGCTTATAACAGGGAGCCTAAACGGAATTTGCTGTTTAGTTTTTTCCTTGGAGCCTGCAGTATTATCACAGCCATTCTCATTGAAGGAATATTCAAAGAAATTCCACCCAAAACAATCAGTGGTACAGCCGTAACCGCTTTCCTGGTGGTGGCACTTACAGAAGAGCTTGGCAAATTTCTGGTACTCCGCTATTATGCCTATACGCGCAAAAGCTTTGATGAACCGCTGGATGGTATTGTATATGGCGTAATGATCAGCATGGGCTTTGCCACACTGGAGAACGTATTATATGTGGCCAAATATGCAGGTTCAGGACAAGGTTACCAGATTGCCTTCCTAAGAATGTTTACTGCTGTGCCTGCACATGCTGCTTTTGGCGTATTGATGGGTTACTATGTTGGCAAAGCCAAATTTGATGCGGTTAACAGAAGAGGATTATTGCTGGCAGGTTTGTTTTGGGCTGTGTTATTCCATGGAGCTTATGACTATTGCTTATTCCTGCAGGGATTACCAGCCATAAAGAACATTATTTCTGATGGATTGCTGTTTGCCGGTGCGATTGCCTCCTTTATAATTGGAATACGCCTCAGCTTAAAACATATCAGGATGCATCGTCGACTTTCACAGCAAACATTCAAACCAACAGAGACGATGGCAATACGGAAAGCATATCCGCATGATATTCCATTGATCCGTGATCTGGCTTTTAAAATATGGCCAGTTACCTATAGCAGCATTGTTGGAATGGACCAGGTTAATTATATGCTGGGCCTGCTTTATAGCGAATCAAGACTGGCGGAGGATATGCAAAAAGGAATTGAATTTGTGATATTGTATGACGGTGTTCAGCCGATTGGATTTGCTTCCATAGGATTGATGGAACCCCGGGCATATAAGCTCCACAAAATATATGTGCTACCCAGCTACCAGGGAAAGGGTGCAGGGAAGTTTATTATCAATGAAATGATAACCGCCATAAAACAGAAAGGGGCTACTTCTCTGCTGTTGAATGTGAACAGGAATAATCCGGCCAAAGGATTTTATGAAAAACTGGGATTTACAGTGATCAAAGAGGAAGATATTGATATTGGTAACGGTTATTTCATGAATGATTATGTAATGGAAAAGGTAGTGTGATGCTAATTGGCGCCAAGTTTGCAATCGAGCAATTTTTTGGGATCGATCGGATCCTCAAAATCAAAAAAATGTAATTCCAGTTTGCCTCCCGCAGCTAACGTACCTAATATGTCCCCTGCTTTGATCTTCTGATCTTCTCTTACAAGCGGTTTTGTAATGCCCCCATACCAGAAATAATAATTCCTGAATTCCAGTATAACTATGTATTTGTGGCCTTCATCCTGCTGAACATTGGTAACTGTTCCTGCTACACCGGCTTTAACGGTTGTATCAGAAGAACTACTCAGGATGATCTTTAATTCCTTACCGAGGCTGTAAGGCTGTTTCTCAAATACTTCGGTAGCATCTGTCAATGGACAGATCAGGCGAGGTGGTGGAACCTTAGTATTCTTTTGGGCGTTAGCATATAACGATCCTGTTAACAAGGCGAGGACAAGGATATAGTTCATCTGTCTAATTTTTATTGTTTTTGGTCAGCTATAACGCAAAAAAGTCCACGTTAGCCATACCCTCCCATAGGCGTTTTCATTAATGAATACTTAATTATGATGCGCATGGTATGACAATTTCTTTATCATATCAGCACTCAGGGGATTTGCAGAAGGGCCAAAGCCATCAACGAGAATCCCTTTTTTCCCATTTTTACCCTCAATGCCGTAAACTACTGCCTCATCTGCAGGGTCCGACGGGCCTTCAAAACGGTATACTTCCGCAATATCAAAATCTTCTACATGGAGATTCTCACCATTGCATTCCAGGCAAAAACCTTTCTGGTTAAAATCCATTGTATACCCTCTTTCCCTAAGGCCATTTATGGCGGCTGTTACGGTATCATAGACATACATAATGATCAGTTTAGAAACTAAAATTACGCCAATTCATAATCAACAGATAAAGAGGCCTGATTGTGCGGAAAATGCGGTTGGTGTAATTGGCTATCTTGAACAATCGGCTTACCTTTGCTCGCAAAATAAATATCTACAATATGTCAACTGTAACAAAATCCATTGACTTTTCCCTTCCCTATAAAGTGGCTGATATTTCCCTGGCTGAGTGGGGCAGAAAGGAAATTCGTCTTGCGGAGGCTGAAATGCCTGGTCTTATGTCAATCCGTAAAGAATTTGGTCCATCTCAACCCCTTAAGGGAGCGAGAGTTGCGGGCTGTCTGCATATGACCATTCAAACTGCAGTTTTGATTGAAACTCTTACAGCTCTGGGAGCTGAAGTAAAATGGAGCTCCTGCAATATATTCTCAACACAGGACCATGCGGCGGCTGCCATTGCCGCTGCAGGTATCGGTGTATTTGCCTGGAAAGGTCAAACCCAGGAAGAAGCTGACTGGTGCATTGAGCAAACGCTCTTCTTTGGAGGCAAGGATAAACCACTGAATATGATCCTGGATGATGGTGGTGATCTGACTAATATGGTATTGGATACCTATCCTGAGCTGGTACAGCATGTAAAAGGCATCTCTGAAGAAACTACAACTGGTGTACACCGTTTATATGAGAGAGTAGCAAAAGGCACATTGCCAATGCCTGCCATCAATGTGAATGATTCTGTAACAAAGAGCAAGTTCGATAATAAATATGGCTGTAAAGAGAGCCTTGTAGATTCTATCCGTCGTGCTACAGACGTTATGCTTGCCGGTAAAATAGCTGTCGTTGGTGGATACGGTGATGTAGGTAAAGGCTCTGCTGCTTCATTAGCTGGTGCAGGTTGCCGTGTAATTGTAACGGAGATTGATCCAATATGTGCTTTACAGGCTGCAATGGATGGATTTGAAGTAAAGAAAATGATTGATGCCGTGAAGGAAGCTGATATTATTGTAACTGCTTCAGGTTGCCGTGACCTGATCACTGGTGCTCACTTCAAATTGATGAAGGATAAAGCGATCGTATGTAATATTGGTCACTTCGATATCGAAATTGATATTGCCTGGCTGAACAAGAACTATGGTAAAACAAAGGATACTGTTAAGCCACAGGTTGATATTTATAATGTAGATGGACATGATGTGATCATTCTGGCTGAAGGCCGTCTGGTGAACCTGGGATGCGCTACCGGTCACCCGTCATTTGTAATGAGCAACTCCTTTTCTAACCAGACGCTGGCTCAAATAGAGTTGTGGAAGAATCACAAGAACTATGAGAATAAAGTGTATGTGCTTCCGAAGCATTTGGATGAGAAAGTAGCTCGTTTGCACCTTTCAAAGATTGGAGTTGAGTTAGATGAACTGACAGATGCACAGGCTTCTTACCTCGGTATTACAAAAGATGGCCCGTATAAAGCTGATCATTATAGGTATTAAGAGAAATAAAGCATTTAGTTATAGACCCGTCTCAAATGAGGCGGGTTTTTTATTGCCTCATCGGATCTGACGGCAGTATTAATTACCCAACGATATTAAATATGAATAATAGCATTCGTTAAAGTGATAAACTTATTTCCCATAACACAAAATAAGCTGTTATGCCCTATGCTGTTGCACTTAAAAGCAACGGTTTTTTACCATTCCTCCTCTTATAACTCCTTGATATTTGATGAATGTTACGGGCTACTTACTGACAAAAAATACCTGACTAATTTTCATGAATTTATTTTGGAGGGCAGCAACATGATTACCATCAATCTACGAATGCCACGTAGATTCCCCATCGTGCAAAAACTAGGATGGGCACTTTATTCTGGGTATTTTTGCTCTAGTTCTAATGACAGGAATAACTGCTTACCGGGATATTGAAAAGCCTAATAGACCGTACCCCCCGGCACAACTGCAGTTCCGAATACCACCAATCCTATTAAATACCTCCCAATTATTTCCTATGTGACTAGCTCAATCCAAACCCTTAGGGTCGGCATTGTTTATACCCAAATCGAAAACAATGTTGAACAGAAATCAAGTGAGAACAGCCTTTATCATCAATGCCATGCTATTGATGGTAAACGTAGTTAAAGCAGGCGGCAACCAGCCCCCTTCTGACAGCCTGAACCAGTTACACGCTACTGAACAACTCAGATTCGATTCTGTGATGTTGCAGATCTATGGTTTACCAGACATGTCACAAGCACCCGCTATTAAAATGAACAAGAACGCGAAGAAGTTTGTGCAGGATTACATTGAAGACAACGAGGAAACCCTGGAAGAGATCAAAGCGAAAAGCGCCAACGCTTTCCGTATCATCAACCAGGTATTTACCAGGTATCAGTTACCTACAGAATTGAAATACCTGGCTGTCATTGAGTCTGAACTCAATACCCATGCCCGCTCACATGTTGGTGCAGTAGGTACATGGCAGTTAATGGCTCCTACTGCCCGTATATTATCATTGAAGGTTACCAGCAAATATGATGAGCGTACCCATTTGTACAAGAGTACTGTGGCTGCCGCCCGTTACCTGAATGACCTGTATGATATATTCGGCGATTGGCTGCTGGTAATTGCTGCTTATAACACAGGACCTGGCAATGTAATGAAAGCTATTAAAAAATCAGGAAGTCGCGACTTCTGGAAATTGCAAAACTATTTGCCACTGGAAACACGTTTACACGTTAAGAAATTTATCGGCACCCATTACTTCTTTGAAGGTAAGGGTAGTGTAACAACACTGACCAAACAGGAAGTGATCACCCACAGGAATGCGATGATGAAATTCCTGGTGGAACAAAATAGTATACAGGACGAAAAAGAGGTAACCAAATCAAACGACCAACCCGTAGATGAAAGGCTCGCCAATGTGAAGGTGAATGGTGAGTTGATCCATGATGAAGAGTAAAGAGGGTTGCGTGGGTTTAAGAGTTTAAGGAGCTCCTACTTCGCTCCTTAAACTCTTTCTTTTTTAATATTGATGAAACCCCTGACTTATAAACCATAGCACTTCAGGAAGGGACCCTCTCCAGAATGTCCAGTTATGCGCTCCATCCCGTATCCTGAATTCATGCGGAATTTCTCTTTTGCGCATTGCAATATGAACAAGTGAACTGCCTTCACTTAAATTATCATCATCACCACAATCAATATACCACCTGACAGATCTCTTCAGGCTATCAGGCATATTATTAATCATATACATTACACTCTGCCGTTTATAATACTTTTCAATTAAGGACTCCTGGATACCAGGGTTATTCCTGATAAGTTGTGTTCTGGCGTCTTCAATTGTCATTGGTCCTGTTCCGGGACTCAGCGTACAGGCTGAAGAAAATAATTCAGGATGATGGAGCGCATAAAAAAAAGTTCCGTAACCTCCCATACTAAGACCTGAAACAGCACGGTATCTTTTCTCCGCTTTAATCCGGTATTTCTTCTCAACAAAAGGCATTAACTCTTCAAAAAAGAAGTTTTCATATCTCCAGGTACCAGTAGCGTCATTGCCAAATCCCCGTTGAGGTCCTGTATTGGCATCTGGCATAATAATCACCATTGGTGTGGCCTTACCTTCCTTTATGGCCTGGTCTGTTATATTCAATACTTCACCAAACTGAACCCAACCTGTTTGGTAGTCACCTCCTCCATGCAGAAGGTATAGAACCGGATAACTGCGCTCTGAAGTCTCATAATCCGGGGGAAGATAAACTGCATACTTCCTGTCCATTTTCAGGATCTTGCTGGGAAGGGCAAGATTATCATACACTTTTCCTGTTTGAGCCAATAAAATCAGAGGAAAAAATCCAAAATAAAGGATAGATAATATCGATTTTTTCATACCGGAAACGTTTTCGTTAGTTTTTAAAGATAAGAATACTTCAAAAGGATACATTTGTAATACTTCAAAATAGTTATCTTAGGTTCTGGCTTAAAAAACATATTGTCATATGAATAGAAACGAATTCCTCCGGTTAACAGGTGTTGGTATTACTGGTTTGGCCGGACTGGGAGCAGTTAGCAACCTTTACTCGGCATCCCCCAAAAAAGAAAGGAAAGCAGATAAATTCAAACTGGGCCTTGCTTCCTATACTTTCCGCAAATTCAATATAGATGATACCCTCAAATGGGCTAAGCAACTGGAGCTTACCGGGATTTCTATCAAGGATATGCATATGCCGCTTAACAGTAGCCCGGATGATCTTAAGAAGATCACTGAAAAGGCAAAAGCAGCAGGCATAGATCCTTATGGCGCTGGCGTGATTTACATGAAATCAGCCAAAGACGTGACAGATGCTTTTCAATATGCTTCCAATGCTGGTGTCAAAATGATTGTAGGAGCTCCTAACCATGAATTTCTTCCTCTTGTTAATGACCAGGTCAAACAATATAATATCATGCTGGCCATCCATAACCATGGACCTGGTGATAGTCTTTATCATAGCCCCATTGATGTTTATGATAAGGTAAAGGATCTTGACAAACGAATTGGATTATGCATTGATGTGGGCCACGTACAGCGTATTGCACAAGATCCGGCAGAAATGATCCTCAAATTCAAAGACCGTTTGTATGATATCCATATGAAGGATGTGAACAAGAATACCGGCGATGGCGTGCCAGTTGAGATGGGACATGGCATAATTGATATTCCAAAAGTTGTAAAAGCATTGCGGAAGGCCAATTATGCTGGTTATGTTTCATTTGAATATGAAAAGGATGGTGATGCGCCACTTTCAGGATTAGCCGAATCTGTTGGCTATTTCCGAGCAGTCATGAAAATGACCTAATCGCAATAATGTCCGCCGATAACTACATCATCACTCCTGCAACCATCCGGGAGCCACCCACCCGTTTCTTCGAGAAACTGAAATTTCTTGGGCCAGGTTTTATTTTATCGGCCTCCATAGTCGGTTCCGGCGAATTGATTGCCACAACTATTTTAGGAGCCAGGGCTGGCTTTGTTGCTTTTTGGGTAATCATTGTCAGCTGCCTGATCAAAGTAGCAGTACAGCTTGAATTCGGCAAAAAGGCCATTCTCACAGGGAATACAGTTATGACATCCTTTAACCAGTTACCTGGCGCCAAAATAGGAAAAACCGGCTGGGCAGTTTGGGCTGTATTATTTATATTAGCATTTAAAGCCATTCAATTAGGAGGAATGGTGGGTGGGTCAGCAGTTGTTCTGAGCATGCTTTTCCCCTTCCTCCCTTTGTACGCCTGGGTCTTTTTTTGCGTTGTGCTGGCCGCTGCCCTGATTGCTTCAGGAATCTATAAAATAGTAGAAAAGATATCGCTCTTCATGATAGCTGTTTTTACAATAACCACCATTACAGCACTTGTGGCCTTACGTTTTACAGAGTTTAATATCACCTGGAATGATCTGCAAGAAGGCTTTCGATTCAAAATGCCGGTAGAATATCTTGCTGTTGCTTTTGGCGCATTTGGTATTACTGGTGTGGGAGCGGATGAGATCATTGCTTATAATTACTGGTGCCTGGAAAAAGGATATGCAGCCTATACAGGCCCTCGTGAAGATACACCTCAATGGAAAAAAAGAGCCCAGGGCTGGATCAATGTTATGTATCTTGACGCTACTGCAGCCATGATCATTTATACGCTGGTAACAGCAGCTTTCTACCTGCTTGGAGCAGCCATACTGCATGGAAGAACCAATATTCCTAATGGCGATGGAGTAATTGAAACACTGGCACTGATCTACACGCAATCATTAGGCCCTGGGGTAAAAGTTGTTTATCTTATTGGCGCCTTCTTTGTTTTATTTTCGAGCGTATTTGCGGCACTGGCAGCGTTTACAAGATTGTATGCTGACATCGCCGGACAAATGGGCTGGATCAATTTTTTCAATTCAACTGAAAGAAACAGACTGATAAGATGGCTGGCATGCCTGCTTCCAATAATCTGGGCCATTCTATACTTCTTTATACGGCTTCCTGTTATCATGATCATTTCCGGCGGCATTGTTGGATCAGTTCTGCTCTTTTTGGTAGTCTATGCTGCCATTGTATTCAGAAATGACAGAAAGAAAATACTTCCCTCGGGAACAGTTTATACAATAGTCTTTACGCTGAGCGTTTTGACCATTTTTGCAGTTGGAGTTTACGGACTGGCTCAACTCTTCAAATAAACTTTATCGCATGTACAACCAATTACATCGCAGACAGTTCCTTTCGACCCTGGCTGCCATTCCGCTAATTACAACCACAGGTATAAAATTAGTTCATCATTCGAATCCATTCAGCGCTTCTGCGAATCGTTTAAAAACCAGTCTGAATGCCTATTCTTTCAATGATCCTTTGTCAAAGGGTGAGATGACCATATCAGATATGCTGGAATTCTGTGCGGATACAGGTTTTGATGCAGTTGATATAACCGGCTATTATTTCAAAGGCTATCCGGCGGTGCCTCCGGATGATTACCTTTTTTCCATTAAGCGAAAAGCTTTTTCTCTCGGAATTGAAATTAGTGGCACTGGCGTCAGAAATGATTTTACGATTGCTGATAAATTGAAAAGAGAGCAGGAAGTAGTGCTGGTAAAGCAATGGATTGATGTGGCCGTAAAAGTTGGAGCACCAGTGATCCGTATTTTCGCAGGAACACAGAAGAATGAAGGTATTTCGCCTGAACAGGTTACTGAATGGATGCTGAAGGATATTCAGGCCTGTGTTGATTATGGCAAACAGCAGGGTGTGATCATCGGGATACAAAATCACAATGATTTTATTCAGACAGCTGACCAGGTAATTAAGATCATTCGATCCATTAATTCAGGGTGGTTCGGCTTGATACTGGATACAGGCAGTTTTCGCGAGCTGGATGCTTACGCGGAAATTGAAAAGTCTATCCCCTATGCAGTTAACTGGCAGGTGAAAGAAAAGATCTGGCTGAATGGAACAGAAATTGAAACAGACCTGGAAAGGCTGATGAAAATAATCAAATCATCTGGTTATAAAGGCTATCTGCCAATCGAAACACTGGGAGCAGGCGATCCAAAGATCAAGGTACCGGCGCTATTGGAGAAATTGAAAAAAGCGATGAAGTAATCAGGGAGTTTTTTTCCTGTTCATATACCAGGTAAATTTAACACCGCTCATAATATAGAAGTCCTTTGTTTTTTCATTCCCCCGTTGTTCACCCTCAACTGGTGAAGGTGTTTGACGAAAAGCCATATCAACAGCAGTCTGTCCTCTTTCATTTAGAAGTATTCCCTTATTAATATAAGTAGTACTTACATCATCCAGATAATCAGTAAAAAGATAACGTACTGCCATTTCAAAGCTTACGGCATATTTACCCTTTACATTATATTTCCATCCTCCGCCAAAAGGAATAAAAGGCTGAGTGAGTGAATATTTTTTACGACCCGGATATTGCGGAAGTCCCTGGCCTTCTGTACCCAATGGCTGGAGGTTAACTTTTTTATGATTTTTGTCGTATGCGTAAGGGTTGAAACGAAAAATTCCAACTCCGGTAAGCAGGTATGGATAGGCATAATAGGCTTCCGGATCAAGCAGATTTATTTCGGCACTCAGGCTCAACTCCAGGATCATCGTCTTAAAACTGAGATTCCGGGTTCTTATGTAATCTTTATTACTTTCTTTATCGTCACCATGTAACAATCCCCAACCTATTCCGCTACGCAAAACGACCATATCGCCAAAATCATATTTGACATTAAGATTAACTCCAGGACCAACTGATTTTAGAGAAAATGGGCCTTGTGAGAGATCTCCACGATAAACGGCTACACCAGGCATTATCTCTACCTGCCATCCTTCCTGGGCATTTGCATAAAACAGTTCTGCAAATAATAATAAAATAATGAGGTGGAATCTTTTCATTACCATTAAGCTTGAGTTCCGGAATGTTGTTGTAAATAGGTTCAGGATGGCATACTGTGATCAGAGGAGGTGACGGAATGTGCCTTAAAAATAGTGCATTTTACCTGACTTTTTATGGCCGTCTATCCTAGCCTGGTTTTTGCACATTTATACTATACAAAAATATGTCAGATGAAAAGATTGAAATTAGGCCTGTTGGCAGGGTTTGCTATGATTTTTTCCTGCAACCCAAAGATGTCACCAGATTCATATTGGAGCAACCAGCGCTGGGTTCTTACAGAAATGAAGGAAGCGCCTGTTCAGCAAAGTGGCACTCGCAGGGATGCCTTTCTTGAATTTATGCCAGCGGACAAAAAAATCGCTGGTAACGCAGGTTGTAACAGGATCAGCGGAGGTTATACCCTTGAAAATAAGAACCGAATAAAATTTGGGGAGGTAATCAGCACCAAAATGGCCTGCCAGGATATGGCATTTGAAACGACCTTCCTATCCCTTTTAAATGAAGTAAATCGATTTGAGCAGCAAAATACCACGCTGATACTCAAGGATGACAAAAAGATCCTTCTCAAATTTGAACAACGAAATTCTGGCAGATAGTGGCAAAAAACAGGTCATATTTCAGGACCGGAGTATTTATTTACCCACATCCGGATTGCAACGCCTTCACGTCAGGCAGTATAAGTAACTTTAAAAATCATTGATTTTCAAGCAGGTGCCTTTGGCACAACATTTTCTTCATTAGTATAAAACCTCTCTGTATGAAACAAAAAGGAGTCACCAGGAAAAAAGGAACACAGGCCCTAAAAGACAGGGTCCACCAACACCTCAATGACAAGAATGATGTCATTACCGATGAAGATATGAAGAACATCCAGGTAGGAGAAGAAAATGAAAAGGAACCTGAAACAAACGAGGACCTCAAGGATGCAGATAAACTGGCAGATGCTATTGAAGAAAAAAAGCCTTCCACTCCCTGGACCATTTTAGGTGAAGAAGACAATTAAGGGTAACTGGTAAATAGATAAGAAGAGTATGTAGAGCATCTTCC
>JAJKIP010000310.1 GCA_021154405.1 Segetibacter sp.
AGAATGGAAATTGCTTTTGAAAAAACGCTCCTGAATGCGAAACTCGAGATCCAGGAACAGACTTTCTCCTATATCAGTTCAGAAATACACGATAATGTACTCCAGTTGCTCGGTTTAGCCCGTTTAAACCTTAACCGAATGGAAGAAGATGGAGATGTGCAAAAAATTGTATTAATTGATGAGCAGATGGGCAATGCAATTGCTGATCTTCGCAACCTGAGCCATTCGCTCAGCACTGACGTAATCCGAAACACCGGGTGGATCAAAGCCACCCAGCGATTACTGGCTGACCTGGAAAAGACCGGAACTTGCAAAGTATCATTCTCAGCTGAGGAAAATTTACCTGTATTGGAAAATGAAAAGCACATCATTCTTTTCAGAATGATACAGGAGATTATTAATAATATTATCAAACATGCAAAGGCCGGGCATATAAAATTTACGGCCGGTAAAAAACCCGGGCAGATCATTGTTGCCATTGAGGATGATGGAAAAGGCTTTGAAATTGAAAAAATAGTAAAAGGTGCGGGGCTGCAGAACCTTGAGAACCGTTCTGCAATGATTGGGGCAAAAATGAAAATTGAATCCGCGCCGGGAATTGGTACCTGTGTAACCATCGCCATTAATAGCTGACCATATGGACCAAAGCCTTACCTATATTGCCCTCGTTGATGACCACATACTACTGCGGAATGGCCTCGCTGCCTTAATCAACTCATTTAATGGCTACCAGGTTTCGTTTGAAGCTGATCATGGAAAAGATTTCATTAACAAGGTCACCAATCACGGAACCCCTGATATAGTTCTGCTGGATATCAATATGCCTGAAATGAATGGCTTTGAAACTGCAGGCTGGATCAAAGAACATCTTCCTTCTACAAAGATCCTTGTACTTAGCATGATGGATAATGAAAGCTCAATTATCAGCATGCTCAAGTCCGGCGCTGGCGGCTATATATTAAAGGACAGCAAACCTTCTATTTTCAGGCAAGCGCTGGATGATATCCGGGATAAAGGATTTTATATGAATGATCTTGTTACTCATAAAATGCTGAATTATGTAAAGGGTGAAGAACAAAATACAGATGCCGCTATCATTGCCCGCCTTTCTGAAAAAGAACTCATCTTTCTCAAACTCGCCTGCACAGAAAAAACCTATAAGGAAATAGCCAGTGAAATGAACCTTAGCCCACGTACGGTAGAAGGTTACCGTGATGACCTGTTTGCGAAGATGGGCGTTATGTCACGCGTTGGGATGGTACTATTTGCTATTAAGAACGGTCTCCATAAGGTCTAAATTATCAGAGTCGCGTTTTCACTCTTTCCACCATTTCTTCTTTCCATATAACAAAATTACCTGAGCTGATCTGCTTTCCCGCCTCGTTCACCAGCCAGCAATAAAATGCCAGATTATGAATACTGGCAATAGTTAGTCCCAATAATTCATTTGATTTCATTAAATGTCGCAGATAAGCCTTGCTGTAATAATTACTGGTTTCACATTCAAAGCCATCATCGATAACCGAAAAATCCTTTTCCCATTTTTTATTATCAATATTGATCACTCCCTGGCTGGTAAAAAGCATGGCATTTCTTCCATTGCGCGTAGGCATCACGCAATCAAACATATCCACTCCCATTCCTATGCATTCTAAAATATTCCAGGGTGTTCCTACTCCCATCAGGTAACGCGGTTTCTGAACTGGCAAATGATCACAACACCACTCGCAGATCTCATACATGATCGGCTCCGGCTCGCCCACACTCAAACCGCCAATAGCATTACCTGTTGCTCCCTTTGATGCAATGAACTCACAGGATTGCTTTCTCAGATCCTTGAAAGTGCCACCTTGCACAATTGGAAACAGGTTTTGAGTATACCCATATTTATCAGGCGTGGAATGAAAACGGTCCCAGCATCTGTCCAGCCACCGATGTGTTAGCTCCATGGAGTTGCTGGCATAATCAAAATCACTTCCCCCCGGCGGACATTCATCAAAAGCCATTATAATATCCCCACCAATTATTCGCTGTATGTCCATCACATATTCCGGCGAGAACAAATGCTTCGATCCATCAATATGTGATTGAAAAGTAACCCCCTCCTCTTTGATCTTGCGTGTACCGGCCAGGGAAAAAACCTGATAGCCTCCACTATCCGTTAATATGGGTCTGTTCCAACCGTTAAATCGGTGCAATCCTCCTGCCGCCTCAAGAACATCCAGCCCCGGGCGCAGGTACAAATGATAGGTATTACCAAGGATAATAGAGGCTTTCACTTCCTCCTTTAGCTGCTGCTGTGTTACAGCCTTTACACTACCCACCGTTCCAACCGGCATAAATACCGGCGTATTGATCTCACCATGATCCGTAATGATTCTCCCGGTCCGCGCCTTTGAACCCGTGTCCGTTTGCAATAATTGAAATGACAATGCACCCATGGGGGTAAATGTAAAATGGAAAACGCAAAAATCTGATTTTTCTCGCTTTATCTTTGTGTATGCCACCAATTAACTGGAGTGAGATTCTCTTTGTACTCTTCGCATTTGTAGCCCTTGTCCAGGTTCTCTATTATTCCTGCCTTTTCAGTAAAATAGCTTTCTACAAACCCAAACTGAAAACATCATCCCGCCAGCATCCCGTTTCGGTGATCATCTGTGCAAGGGATGAGGATGAAAACCTGGCCCGCAACCTTCCTGGCGTGCTTGTTCAGAATTATAAGAGCACCTTTGAAGTGGTGGCGGTCAATCATAACTCGCTCGACGATTCCAAATACATTTTACAGGAATTGAAAAAAACATTCAAATCATTGAATGTAGTTGAGCTTACTCAGGAAGCCAAACTGATCTCAGGTAAAAAATATCCGCTATCAATTGGAATCCGGGAAGCAAAGCATGAAGTATTACTGCTCACCGATGCCGACTGTGTACCTGCCAGCGAATTCTGGGTAGAAAAAATGCAGGATGCTTATGATGACAATATTGAAATTGTGCTTGGCTATGGAGCTTATCATAAAAAATCCGGCATGCTCAACAAAATGATCCGGTTTGAAACCTTTCATACTGCACTTCAATATCTTTCTTATGCACTTGCCGGCATGCCCTATATGGGAGTTGGCAGAAACCTTTCGTATAAAAAAGATCTATTCCTTCGTAATAAAGGTTTTGCTTCCATCAATCATATTCCCAGCGGTGATGATGATCTCTTCATTAATAAAGTTGCCACTAAAAAGAACACAGCCATCATCATCGATCCGGAGGCTGTAACGCGTTCTATTCCCAAAACCACCTGGAAAGGATGGTTCAAACAAAAATCAAGGCATTACACCACGGCCAAATTCTACCGGCCGCAACATAAATTCCTGCTGGGGCTTTACTTCACTACACAATTCCTTTTTTATCCTCTTTTAATATTGAGCGGCATATTTTTCGACTGGAGATATGCGCTCGGAATCTTCATACTTCGTTTGATCATACAGGCAGTTATTTTCAGGAATGCAATGAAGAAAATGGGCGAAGATGATCTCTGGTCATGGTTCCTTGTCCTGGATGTGATGATGTTCGTTTATTACATCATCTTTGCATCTGCACTCTGGAGAAAACCGAATCAGAAATGGAATTAGGAATGGACATTATCCTAAAATATTTTGGCGATTTTACTGATAAGCAATTACAACAATTCCAGTTACTTGGCACCCTGTACAAAGACTGGAATGAAAAGATCAATGTGATCTCCCGGAAAGACATGGATGGATTATATGAAAAGCATATTCTTCATTCACTGAGCATTGCAGCTACATTTGATTTTGCCGCCGGATTGGAGATCATTGACCTTGGCACAGGTGGCGGCTTTCCAGGAATTCCACTTGCGATCTTTTTTCCCGAAATAAAATTTCACCTGGTTGATAGCATCGCAAAAAAATTGAAAGTAGTACAGGCTGTTGCGGACGCAATTGAATTGAAAAATGTGACGGTGCAACACACCCGCATTGAAGATATCCGCAATCGAAAATTCCATTATGTGGTTTCTCGTGCCGTAGCCCCTCTCAATGAACTCTGGCAATGGAGTAAGCCTGTACTTCACAAAGAGTTGAGCCATCACGTTGAAAATGAAGCCAATCGCCCCGGTCTGATCTGTCTGAAAGGTGGAGATCTTAACAAAGAGATTCAGGATAGCGGCACCCGACCAAGAATGATTGAAATAAAAGAAATATTTAATGAGCCATATTTCGAAGAAAAATATTTGCTTTACATATCCAAATAGCGAAAAAACTGTTGCCTGCCACAGTAACCTTATCCCAAATACATAGCATTAGTATAATTCAGACAGGTTTAGACTTTTCATTATAAAGGAATAAACTTATACATTGATACTGGTCAACTAAAATATACCTCTTCGTGGTATTGTAACATAATTGCTAAAAACTCAATTTTGCCTCATGACTGAAATTTCTGTTTGTATTGTAGACGATAACAGTGACCTGCGAAATGCGTTGGAAGAAATCGTCGAGATGTCAGAAGGATACAGGTGCGTTGGAACAATCGGTACAGCCGAAGAAGCTATCAGCCAGATACCTATTTTACGGCCTGATGTAGTTTTGATGGACATCAACCTCGGTGGCACTCAAAGCGGGATTGATTGTGTAAAAGCCCTGAAGCAACAGGTGCCCTCCACCAACTTCATGATGTGTACGGTCTACGAAGAAGATGAAAAGATCTTCGAAGCGCTGAGCGCTGGCGCAAGCGGCTATATTTTGAAAAAAACAGCCCCCGCCCGCCTGCTGGAATCCATCCGGGAACTCTACCAGGGTGGAGCCCCCATGAGCAGCCAGATAGCCCGTAAGGTGGTAGCCGCCTTCCAGAAGAAGTCGGCAGCGGCCGGTAGTCATGATGAGCTGGATGAGCTTTCCAATCGGGAGAAGGAAATCCTGGAGCAGCTTTCAAAGGGCCTTATGTACAAGGAGATTGCCGCGGAGCTATTCATAAGCCCCGAAACGGTGCGGAAACATGTATACCATATTTACGAAAAACTACATGTTACGAATCGAATAGAGGCTGTAAATAAATACTTTGGACGGTAGGAACATAAAAAATACCACTAAAGTGGTATTCAGGTTATTTTAAATTCCCTGTAGTTTCGTAACTCAGAAAATCGTACTTAATTATAGCAAAAACCATTGACCCTAAACCTACCATTAAACAATTAAGATCGATTTGACACTGAGGGTTCCTAATCAATAAAAGACCATTCGCCTTCCCCAGCGGGTGGTTTTTTAATTTAGAAGGGTCTGGACGGCGCCGGTATCCTTATCCGGTTATTCCGCCGCTCCACATCTGCCAGTCGTTGGGAAGGGTCTATCTCTACTTCCGAGATATCTGCAACTTTCCTGGATGTTTCCACTACATATTTTTCACTGGTCCATTTCCAGGCAGGATATGCTTTAACCGGGGTATTATCCTCTGCCGGCTTCTCGCCATACATGAGATCCAGCGGCACATAATGCATTTCAGAAGTGCTGTCCCTGAAAGTGACCTTGAGATCAATGGGCATTGGCATCTCTCCATCCCTGCGCAGTCTGATCTTTGTCTTTCCACCTTCTTCCCATAAACTATCGATAGCATAGTCTATGGTACGCGTAGTATTGATCCAGTCTTCCCTGAACCTGTCCAGCTTCATATTGCTTACCTTCTCTGCCACATGCAGGAAATCTGTGGCATTAGGATGTTTAAACCTCCAGAGCCTATAATATTCCAGCAGGATTTTATCCCGTGTAGCTTCACCTGTGATATAACCGAGCTGCTCCAAAAACATCGAGCCTTTAGTATATACAGCACCATAAGCATAATTGGTAAGGAAATGATCACTATGGGTGATCAATGGTTCTTCCTTTCCACTCTTTACCAGATTAAAATAGCTGGTATAGTTCCTGCTTAATGGATTTCCGGTCTGGTTATTCATTTCTGCCCGTACTCGGGAAGTACCATAATCAGCAAAGCCTTCATCCATCCAGGCATTGGTGCCTTCATTAGTGGCAAGCACTCCATAAAACCAGCTATGCATCCATTCATGCAGCCATGCACTGGGACCCGCAAGCAGTGTAGACATGGGATATTCCATTCCTCCATCTCCTCCATCTACAAAAGAAAATTGATTATAGGGATAAGGCCCGAATATTTTTTCTATGATGGGAAGGGCTTTTTCAGCTGTCGCCAGCATCTCACCCCATTGCGCATCTTTATTCGGTCCTGCTTTATAGATTGCATGGAGTGTAAGACCGTTCCTTACCTTTTTTGAAATATGCCTGTAAAGAGGATCGGCAGCCCACATGAAATCATGTACGTTTGGCGCTGTGATCTTCCACGTGATCTTATTACCTGCAGGAGGCTTTACAGGCCCTGTTTCATAACCATGACCCACTTCATTTGGATTCTGAATATATCCGGTTCCCCCCAATGTATAATCTTTATCGATACTGATATTAACATCAAAATCTCCCCACACTCCATAAAACTCGCGGGCTACATACGGCGTGGGATGCCATCCTTCATAATCATATTCACACAATTTGGGATACCACTGGCTCATAGAATACCGAACACCAGTAGCAGGATTATCCCTTCCACTCCTCCTTATCTGTAAAGGAACCTGCGCCTCAAACTCCATGTCAAAAATCACTTTTGACTTAGGCAATATGGGCTTGTCAAGCGTTACTTCCAGGATGGTTTCCTTCACTTCATATTTCTGAGGACGGCCATTCATTTTCAGCGATAATATCTTCTGATAGCCGATCTCATTTTCTTTCAGGTTCAGGATCCTGTCCATAACCCGATCATCCCAGTCAGGATTGCCACCGCTACCTGCAATACCACCATGCTTTCTACTGTTTACATCCATCATGCTTCCAGGCTGAAATGCGTTCCAGTAAAGATGATAGAATACCCGGTTTAGTGTATCAGGTGAGTTATTGGAATATTCCAGCTTCTGGGAGCCGGTAAAACGGTTGGTCTCAACATTCATATCAATATTCATCGTATACTTTACCCGCTGTTGCCAACGGTCCGGCTGCGAAGCAGCAGCAATCGTTAATACCTGCAAGAATAAAAAGCCTGCTAGTGTTTTCATCCCTTTCCTTTTATAATAAAAATAGGCTATGAATGATAAATGCTGACGCCATTCATCATTCATACCCTCTGACAGTATTCTCAGTTTAAATGGTTATTGACTCTCTCAATAAGCGGCCCTGAGAGTTGAAATAAAGATATTTCTTTTCAACCGCACTCTTTTCGGTTTTGATCCGGTATTGTGTAATGTCGCCGGGAAGGTAAATGATGATGACTGCTTTTACTTCCCTGTCAGCGTATTTACTCTTGCTGAATCCGTCCTTCACCAATTCTGGTAATTGTTCAAATGTCCATTTCTTTTCAGAATGTTTCCAAACGCCCTTGTTATTGTATTCAGCTGTCCATTTTTCATTGTCCAGTGTGAACTCTATGTTTACATTCAGAAGATTGTCATTGAAATCAACATCCGTAGCCATGGGATACTGCCTGGAAAATTGTTCTCGCACTTCTTTGGGTATTTCCCTGAGCTGGGCAAATGAACTAACAATGCCTGCCAATAAAATCAAAAAAAATAAACTGATCCTTTTCAT
>JAJKIP010000311.1 GCA_021154405.1 Segetibacter sp.
AAAATTGACTTCCAGAAGGCTGGAGCAGCCCTTAAACAGGCAAACTGGTGGTGGCTCGGCGCTGCGCTTTTAACCTTCATCCTTTCCAAGATCTTTGCTGCCATCCGCCTGAATATCTACTTCAGGGACATCAACATAAGGCTTCACCAGCTCAAAAATCTAAAGCTATACTGGCTGGGAATGTTTTATAACCTTTTCCTGCCCGGTTCTATCACCGGCGATGCCTATAAAGTAGTTATGCTGACCAGGAAATATGATGTAAGTTATCGTAAAACGACCCTGGCTGTGCTGCTTGACCGGGTCAGTGGGCTTCTGGGCCTTGCACTGATACTCTCTGTATACAGTGTAATTGTGTTAAAAAGCCGTTGGTATATCCTGCTGGCCCTGGCTGCAATAGCCTGTTCCTTTGTGTTGTATTACTTTGTAATCCGCCGTTATTTTAAAGAATTCTTTCCCAATGTGTTCAGCACCTTTGGCTGGGCTATTCTTGTTCAGGGTTCCCAGGTTGTCTGCGCCTATTTTATCATGGCAGCACTCGGCATACCGGCGCATGTCACTGAATACATCTTTATATTCCTGATCTCTTCTGTGGCGGCAGTATTGCCAATTTCAATTGGTGCAGTGGGAATAAGAGAAGTTGTGTTCCTGGAAGGCGCCAAATACTTTGGAGGATTGGACCCGGATGTTTCTGTAGTAATCAGTTTCCTGTTTTTCCTGATCACCGTATTCACCTCGCTCTGGGGTGTGTTTTATGTTTTCCGGGATCCCTTAAAAGAAAAAAGAGCCCAGGAATGAGCCCTTAATTTTTTAGCACTTGCGCTTTTCATAAAATGGCCCCCTGGGCCTTGCAATAGTGATTTTAAAAACGGAGTGAGTTCCGCCTGTTTTCAGCAAAACAAGTGCCATGATCAGTATTTTTACTTGATTGAGGTTAATTAAATGTGCTTTTTTCTGCGATTTCCTGCAAAAAGATGCCTTAGTCGACAACTTATTGTCAGTCAATTGTCAATGTACCAGCACAAACCGGCTAACAAGCCGTTCCTGGCTGATTTTTACCTCCAGAATATAAGTTCCGGCAGAAAGCCCGAAGAAATCCAAAGGCACAACATTGAATCCCTTGTTTATTTGCCGCTGACCCAGGGGTCGATAATTACCCTTCAAATCCACTACCCCAATTTCAGCCCTGGCCTCCTTTTGAAGGTTAATCCAGGCAAATCCAGACCGGCCTTTTATGGGGTTGGGATTCATCACCAGTTCATTGACTGCCTTACCCTCCCTTTTAACCAGCTGAATGTTGCTATAGGTGAATTTCTGATCCTGATCCACCATTTTCAACCTGTAATAGAACTTATCACCACTGGTGCTGGCCAGACCATCCTTAAATTGATAACGTGTTGTACTGTTACTATTACCCTTTGCAGCTACGCTTCCAACAGAAATAAAATGGACCGGATCAGTGCCACGCTCAATGATGAATTTTTCTACATTGGATTCATCAGCTGTTGACCATTCCAATACCGCATCGGGTTTGTGGTAATTAGCAGAGAAATCAGCCAGGTGTAATGGTAGCGCAATAAATCTTCCAACAGTAGTCGATACAATATTTGTTTCCACCGGCAGATTGAAATCAAAATAAATGGAAGCCTTGTTGTAAAGACCAGCTCCAAGTGCAAGACCGGCTTTTGGCTTTATACGATAAGCTATATAACCATGGCTGGCTGGTTCATTAAGCGCACTATAGGGCAATTCAATATCGTTGAAAGTCCATACCGGTTGATTGGAATTATTTATCTGCAACTGATAAGGATGACTGGCAGAAACCATTTCAAATGTTGACCAGTCCAGTTTATTATCAAGGGTATCCCGAACAACAATATTAAATGCCAGGTCTGTTCCCAGGTTCTGAAAGCGAATTAAATAATTCAGGTATTCTCCTGCCGCTATCTGTTCAGGGGCTATGCTTCCGCCATGATTTTCTGATTTATCATTGGGATCAAATGATCCCTGTACAATTTGATGTAAAACCGCCGAATCATCATTTGGAGTCTGATCACTCGCAACTGGATTAATAAGTGCCAGGGAATTAAGTGTGTCGCCATTATTCAACGTTGGTGGCGTGGATAACTGCAGTGTAAATGAAATTTTTCCGTATGCACCTGGGCTGAGTGTACCAACATCCCATTTCAGCGTATCTCCTATAGAAGAACTTATGGAAGGAGTTGCTGAAAAAAGGACGGACTTTGGATCCTTTGCAAATAGCACCTGTGCAGATGGAACAGTAACTGTACCTACATTCCGGTAGATTAAATCATAACTCGCTTTAAAACCAGGTCTTGCAGGGGTTGTTGGAATTGCATTTACTACCAGGTCCTGCATTCCGGGTATTGGCTGTACAGCAAAACTGAAAGAATCTGTATTAAAATAATTGGAGAAGACACTACTATGCTGCACTGGCACTGTAGTATAATAAAGAAGATCAATGTTAGGGCTTGTTACATAAGTTCCAGTATCGGTTGTGAGAAAAAAGTTTCCATTGTCAGGTACTATCGTGTAAGTGCCTGCTCCTTTATTTATATTGACTTTTGCAAGAGAAAATGGCTGTTCACCCGGATCTTTTATTCCATCAGTATTCTGATCAAGGAATAGTGTGCCTTTAATTATATTTTGACCGCCGGTTTTCACAAGCCAGGGGCTAACACCATGATTACCCTGTACATCACCATTATTTGAATTAGTTGTAGACCCTATCACAAATACATTAGGCGAAAGTTCAACAGGTAATCCTTTCGCGCGTTCATCCTGTGATCCTCCATAGACACGCATCCACTCAATACCACCCGCTGCATTAACCTTTGCACCAAATATATCCTGAAACCCACGTTGACCCGGTGGTATATCAGAAAATACCGTCCCCCCTGAAAAAAAGTATCCCCCATCAGCTGTCTGAATTATGCCTGCGGTAGTTGAATTTTCTCCTGTTCCATTATTATCAATATCAACTATAGTTTCACCAGTTGAACCTCCAACGGAATTTTGCCAGATTATATTTCCTGACATATCGATTTTGAACAGCCACGGATCTGAACCACCATGTATTGTTGTTACATCCCCGGTGGCAGCGGCTACCTGACCAAACAAAACACAGTTTCCATCATTACCGATTGACGCTATCTGGAAAGCCTTATCACTACTAAAACTTCCAAAGGTTTTCTGAAGTAGTATTGTTCCTGCTGTTGAAACACGGGCAAAATACATATCCTCCTGAGCAGCTCCATTAATGGTTAATTCCGCTGATGAACTAATACCCAATACGTAAAGATCTCCTGAGGGTGACATTTTCAGATCTGAAGCACTCTCAAAACCTGTTCCTCCCAAACATTTTGCCCATTGTAAAACTCCAGCGTTATTTAATTTAACCAGCCACATATCCTGTCCTCCATGATTGTCTGTTACATCTCCATCTATTGAAGTAGTCTCCGTTAGCATATAAACTGAGCCATCTGTACCTTCTGCCAGTTTTCCCCTTCCCGTGTTCTTTGAAGTTCCTTCAGTGCCATTTCCTCCAAGATCATTTTGCCATTCCAAAACACCTGTTTCACTGATCTTGATCAGCCACGCATCGGTGTTTCCGGTTGCATCGCCAGTAATTTCAGGAGAAATGGTATTTCCAGTAATCAGGTATCCTCCATTTATACTTTTTATTATAGTTGACGGAACATCTTTTTGAGTACCCCCATAATAATTATCCCATAGTATAGTCCCATTACTGCTTAATTTAACAACATAATAGTCATAAACATCAAAATTTGTAGGATTCTTACCTCCTCTTGCCAGGATCACAATGGAGCCATCACTATTATAATAATAGGAAACTACTGGTGTATTTATATCCTGTTTTACAATGTCAGTTTGCCATTGAATTAGACCATCGGCCGTCATTTTGGTAACATGCATGTCCTGTCCACCTGAAAAGGTTCTCCAGATAGAGATAATCCCATTATCATTGGTTTTAATTGTTTGAAATAAATCATTAATACCACCACTTCCTAAAATTCTTTGCCAGGGAACAACTGGTGCCTGCGATATTGCAAACAGTGAAATTGTAAGGATAACTAAAAGAGTAAAGATTTTTTTCATGGTCTATTTTTTGGAGTTTAGCCAGGATGCTAATTAAGTCAACGCAAGCTACATATTATTTCCGCACATGAATCAGGCCTTATTCAGCCTTCATTGGGATTCATCACCGGTTCATCAATTGCCTTCCCGCTAATCCGAGATTACAAACGGCGTCACCATCTGCCTGCCTTCAGCCTTAACCTGCAGGAAATAAGTTCCATTTTTTAAATTGGAAAAACTGATCGGCACCACATTATATCCTTTACTGATTCGCTGCTGAATGTTGTAAACTGTTCTTCCCTGTATATTAATAATCCGGATATCCGCCGTAGCATCATTTCCAAACTGGATCCAGGCAACAGCTTTCCCACCCCTTACAGGATTAGGATTCAGAACTACTTCATTTTTAGATTGCCCATTCCGGTTGATCATCACTACCCTGCTATAAGTATACTTCTCATCGATATCCATGATAAGGAGACGATAATAGAACTTATCACTCCCCAGGCCGGCGAGATCATCTTTGAAATTATATTCGGTTCCATCGGTATAATTGCCTTTCGCCTTTACAGACCCTATGGTAGTAAAATGCACAGGATCAGTAGATCGCTGTATTTCATATTCCCGCACATTCTGTTCTTCTACAGATTTCCACTCCAGAAGCGCATTGGGCTGCTGCCAGCTTGCACTAAACGATATTAACCGCGTAGGTAGCGTAACAAGGTTTTGCACGATAGTCGTTGCTTCATTAGTGATTTCAGGCAGATTAAAATCAAAATAGATCCCTGCATTATTAAGTATGGTATCCCCTTCCACCAATGTGGTAACAGGTTTTATCCGGTAAGCAATAAATCCATGACTGGCCGGTTCGTTAGTATTGCTGTCAGGTAAATTAATATTTGGGAAAGTCCAGCTAACCCAATTTGGGGGACCGCTCTGATACTGATAAGTATGGCTGGCATCAATAATTTGCAGACTTCCCAAATTTAGTTTTGGACCAATAGTATCGCGCACAACTACTGTGAATGCGGTATCGGTACCGGTATTCTGGAACCGGATCACATAATTAATATAGTCAGCGGATGATACCTGCTGGGTAGATATTGTTCCACCAAGGTTCTCCGTCTTATCATTAGGATCATATGATCCCATAACCAGCTGGCGCAAAATTGCAGTATCATCTCCTGGTGTACGATCTCCTACAACCGGATCCACGATAGCAAAAGAGGAAAGGTAATTGCCAATATTTACAGTGGGTGGGTTTGCGATCAGGAATTTAAGCAGAATAACACGCGTAGCCTGAGGCTGCAAGGTTCCCAAACCCCATTGCAATGTGTCACCATTTAATGAGGCGTAAAAGGGTGTGGCGGTCAGAAACGTGAGGCGACTATCTTTCTTAAACCGTACATTAACATTTGGCGTAGTTACAGTTCCTGCATTCTTCACATTGATCCTGTAATCTACAATAAAACCTGGCCGGGATGTATTGATTGAAGTTACCTGGATATTCAGGTCCTGCTTTGATACAATAGGGCGAATGGCAAATGTTAAAGAATCCTGGTTGAAGTAAGTAGCAAAAGTTGAATTCCTGGTTGTTGGAACAACGGTATAATACGGTAATTGCATTAATGGCTGAGTGGTATAAGTTCCTGTTTCTACCTCCATCTGAAAAATGCCATTTATGGGAATTGACAGGCGTTGATAACCTGCTTTCGATGTCAAAACATTTGCCTGGTCAAATCCCTGCTCCCCAGCATCCCTTATTCCGTTTGAATTCAAATCCAGGTAAAGTAATCCTTTAATGATGTTAGAATTTCCCAGCCTTGCCACGTAACCATCACCAGGCTCAACTGCCGAAACCGGTTGCGCGAAACCCGCAATGACCAATTGGCTTTCCGACTGATAAACTACTGCCAATCCAAATTCATCCTTTGCTGTTCCCACGCATTTCTGCCAGCTTAAATTTCCATCACCTGTAACCTTAATGGTCCATGCATCGGCCAGACCATTATTACCTGATACATCGTTAGCATTTGATTCGGTGTATCCGGTTACAAAATAACCTCCATCCTGCGTACGGATAATAGACGAAGCTATTTCCATTACAGGCCCACCAAAACCTTTGCTCCAGACTATACCCGAACCATTACTATTTATTCGGGATAACCATATATCAAATAATCCTTTATTACCATTGGAGGTCGCAGTCGCAGAATTAGTGTATCCCGCGACTGTATAACTGCTATCTGGATTAACAACAACGCCGCGAAAGGCATCCTCTCCGGCACCTCCATAATTTTGTCCCCATAGCAAATTACCGGAACTATCTATTTTAAAAACCCATCCATCGTTGCCACCATAATTGCCAGAAAGATCTCCATCGGATGATTTAGAAGAGCCTGCTACAATAAATCCTTTGTCCTGGGTTTCAGCAATTGAAAATGCCGTATCTGCCAAGCTTCCACCAAAGCATCTTTTCCATAGGAGGTCCCCGTTCGCATCAAGCCTGATTACCCAGGCATCCGATTTTCCTCCGTGGCTTCCAGCTACATCTCCATCGCTGGATTCTGTAAATCCTGCAACAACATAACCTCCCGAACTCGTTTTTGCAATACTATACGGAAAGTCTTTGAGTGCTCCTCCGTAATACTTTTCCCAGAGTACTGTGCCACTTGCATCATATTTAACTATATAGAACTGGGAAGTGTCAAAACCCAAAGGCGGTGCATTATAACCTGCCGCTACGTAACCCCCATCCCCCGCAAGAGCAACTGAAGTAAAAGCACTCAAATAGGCGTTGCTCCTGTTATCTTTTCTCCAAACGAGGTTGCCGGCTGTATCCAGTTTTGTTATCCATGCGAGACCTCTTAAATTCTTTGCATTGACAAACCCACGATTGTAGTCAACACTTAATACACTGTCCGCACCAACGGCTATAAAACCATCCGGCGTAGCTTTTATATCATTGAAAACTTCGCCATCATTACTGGTCCTTATGTAACGGGTCCATTTTATTCCTGGGGATTGGGAAATGCTAAACAGAGACAAAATAAGTCCGGAAAGCAGAAGTGCGGTTCTTTTCATAGTAGAAGTTGGCTGGTTTCGGGGTTTGCCACAAAATACAATATATAGTTAGCAGTTCCAATGCCCTGTAGTTTAGTCAAAAGCCTGGAGGAATTTACCTCCAGGCCTTAATTTACAGGCAATTATATCAGCGAATCTATTGGCTTATTACAAATCGCGTGACCATTTGTTTGCCCTCTGATTTTACCTGCAGAAAATAGGTTCCGTTGGGAAGCGCAGGGCCTGAGAGCGGCACCACATTATAGCCTTTATTCAAATACTGCATGCGGTTACT
>JAJKIP010000312.1 GCA_021154405.1 Segetibacter sp.
AGGGAAGAAAAAAATGTGCTAACTGTCAGGAGAATGAATAGGCGTTTCATTATAAAAGGTTTTATTATTTGCTAAAGATAACCGGTATACACTGGTTTTATTTTATAATTCTATACAAATACTACTATCATTTTACTGTTTCCAGGCTCTTGATATATTCTGCAATTTTCTTTGCATCTGCATTGCTCACCTGCGGCATGGGTGGCATGGGCGTAGCATGATCAGGCCAGTTCTCTGGCTTTGGCTTGCGAATAAGTGCCATGATCTGCGCTACAGAATATTTTCTTTTGGCAACATCCACATAGGCCGGACCTACCAGGCGTTTGGTTGGATGGTGACAGGCAAGGCATGTATTTTTCTGCAAAATGCTTCTGACTGCCGCATATGATGCGCCTGTAGCAGCTGTTGGTGCAGGGGTAGCAGTTTTGGCAGCTGCCACATTTCCTTTTACCACAGGAACCTTTCCCGAGTTTCGCGTACTCACTCCGGTCATTGGCAGGCTTGGTCCTTCAGGAATATTATTTAATGTATACCAGGCTATGGGATGTACTAGTGAAAAATAATTTTCTTTGTCCTGCACCCCGGGAAGATTAATGGTATGAATATAATGCTGCCTGAGATTTTTTACGATCAGTCTCACTTTCAATCCATCTGCAGACACCTTTATACCAGCAATCGGACATTTTTTGATATCTACTGGCGGACTTCCATACACTGCATGGTATTTATAGATATAACTTTCGATGGAATAAGAAGCGATATCCTCCGCCGTTTTCCTGTCAACCGGTTTGGTGAATTCAATTTCAAATCCATCTGGCATTGCTCTGATCGCTCTCATTTCAAAAGGCACTTTATTGTTCCATACCAGCCGTTGCAATCCTTCTGTTGCTTCACCAGCAGAACCCCAGCCCCTGTTTGTTTCTCCAGCAATCAGGGAACCATCCTTTGCCCAGGCCAACCGAACTATACCTGATTGAAACCCACTTCGAAATGCCCATGCTGCTCCCTGCAATTCACCATTTACTTTTTCCATGAATACACGTGCTATCAGACTTTGCCCCTGGTCACCAACCAATAGCTGTCCTGCAAAAGGTCCAAATGTTCCTTCAGGTATTTTTACAATCTCTGAATTGGAGATACCCAATATACCATAAGGTAACCATACAGCAGGCAATTCAAGATCCGGCACATACTTCTTCATCTCAAACTCCGTCATGTATTTCTCATTGACAATATTGGATGGTTTTACCGGCCTTCCATTCTTGTCAAATTCAAGTCGCGGATTGACTTTGGAAAATATCTGCTCCTGTGTAACCTTTACAGGAGAACCAGGCAGATTGGCCCACACTAATCCTGAAGGATGACCCAGAAAGGCTCCTTTCTTAATGGGCATTATGCTTCCGGAACCTACCCAGTCGCCCTGGTTATCGGTATAAAATAATTCACCATCTATCATACTGATCCCACAGGGAGAACGAAGACCTGTTGCCCATGGTTCCACCGTTCCATCTTCATGTATTTTCAAAGCCCACCCTCTCCAGGGAACAAAGCTCAATGGATGCCACCAGTCATCCGGAAAGCCCAGGTTGAGTGTAACAAAGAAAGATCCATCAGGTGCTATCTTGGGACCAAAGCTATATTCATGGTAATTACCTGAAATAGGCCAGGCATAAACTGTCTCATAGATATCTGCTTTGCCGTCCATATCAGAATCTACCAGTTTGGTAAGCTCTCCTCTTTGCGCGCAATACAGCGCTCCATCTTTGTAAGCAATACCCAAAACTTCATGCATGCCCGATGCAAATTTTCTGAAGTAAGGGCGCTGGCTGGTTGGATTTTCTACAATGTAGACTTCACCACGGCGTGTGGTAACTCCCAGGTCACCATTGGGAAAGGTGCAAAGTCCGCCTACTTCAAGGATCAATCCTTCAGGTGCAGGCATACGCATGATCTTGAAATAATCATCCTCTTTGGCTGATTCTGCCTGGCTGAATGCATTGATATGTAAGAATGAAAACACGGCAAGAAGTAATCCTGAAGTCAAATTTTTATTACGAAGTATATATTTGAAATATCTTGTCATGGCAATTGCTGATTTAGAAAATAATGGAATAACTCAGGTTTTTTTGAACTGGAATGATCAGCTGTTTATGACCATTGCTATCACGAATAACAGGTTTGATAACAACGGGATCCTCAACCCGGATATAATAAGTTTTATCATCTATCAGGTAGGTACCGTCAGACGCCAATTCAATTTTGTCAGCTTCCGCTAACCGGAAAAACATTCCAACTACAGGTTTATCTATTTCTATTTCCCGATGAATACCCTGTCTTCCGTCCATAACAAGGTTTTTATCTTTTACCATTGTATTATATACCTGGTATAAAAAAGTAGGCCGATCATCCGGATCCAGCCTGTATCCTTTGGGTCTGTAACCAGTACCAACGCTGTCTTTTGGCCACGGGGCATCCGGACCGCTTAATACTGCCAGTGATGGGACGGGCTTTCCAAATCTGATTACGGAGCCGGCCGGTCTTGATGATCCATCACCTCTTGAATGCCACATCGGTGTTGCATCCAGAAATCCACCGCGCCATACCTGTATGATGCTTCCCCTGTCCATATCATAAGTGTACTGGACCTGTTGAGGAGACCCAACACTCACAGCATGCGTTACACGAAATGTATCAATATCCATAAAACTGCGGAGAATGGTATTGTTGTTAGAATTGATAAAAATAGGATCAATAGGATCTCTTGCTGTAATATTTGCAGCCGGTGAAGACTTTGGTTTTCCATAAGCTGTTAACCGGATATTGCGGAATGCCACTGGCCCATGATCACCCTGGAAACGAAGAGGACCAGTTGCTACTTCATCATTTACCAGGGGTCCGCGAGTGGGTCCGCTCAGCTCAACATTTTCATGGAGAAGTACACCATTCAACTCTACCCTTAATATTCTTGCATTTTCAATTTTCTGACCGCTCTCATTAAAGCGAGGCGCCTGGAAAGATATTTTTATATGCTGCCATAATCCAGGGGCACGAGTGGCATTTTGTCGGGGAGCATGACCATCGAATCCTTTTTGTCCATCTGGTTTTGAATCGTTCCAGCGTTCATAAATGCCGCCATTATCTCCTGCCTTTGTAGTAAGATTAGTCCAGCTATCCAGTAACTGAATCTCATAGCGGCCCTGCAGATAGATGCCCGAGTTGGATCCTTTGGCCATCATATAATCCAGTTCCAGGTCAAGATCATTATGCGGAAAAAATAAGATATCATGTGCCTGTACACCCTGCTCTGGCTGATTAACCAGCACTCCGGTTCCGGAAGTCCAAACCAGCCTGTTGGCAGTATTTAAATCGGCCGAAACATCGCCGGCAATATGCCAGTTGGAAGAGGGAGATTCAAATACACCAAGATCCTTAAGCGTCATATAAACCTGTGCACGCGAGCTGATGGCACCAGTTATCATTATACAAAGGATAATAGTGCGTAAAAGTTTTGTTTTCGAATAGCTATTCATCTTTGTTTTTTATAAACCCTTTTAAAAATTTAATTCGTGGTTAGTATAACTGGCGAATCATTGTTTCTTGCAAATAACAGTATCTTATTTTTCTTTCCTGAAAGACTAATAATATCCCTTATTGCGCCTCTGAGGTTGATACCTGACTGATTTGCCGTTAGTGGCGTAAAGCCTCCTTTTCCATCACCCTTTAGCATTATTCCGTAGCTGGCATCATAGATCCCTACTTCCGGTTTAGCTTCAAAAAGGTTTCCTCCCATCAAAATATCCTTATTCCCATCACCATCAAAATCATCAACGTTGACACCATACATGATTGAAACCTGTGCAGGTTCCGGAAGTGAAATACGCGTAAATGTACCGTTCTTATTATTGATAAAAACACTGCTCTCCATGATGTTTGCTTCCAGCCGGATGGCCTGGCTCAATTGTTCAGGAGTGAATATATCCCCAATGGTCTGCTCCCTGTAATTCTCATACTTCAGGTACTTTTTCTTGAGATAAGGTAATACAGAAACAAGGTCATGTCTTAACAGTACCGGGTAAGAACTGTCACCATTATAACAGGTGATGATCTGTTGCACCGTACCATTATTGGCGAAATCACCTGCGTACATATAAACAGGTTTTTGAGGACTGGCTTTAAACCTTGAATTCAGACCATGATTGGCAGCAACAAAATCAGGATATCCGTCATTATTAAAGTCAGCAATTGCCAGCCTGTTCCACCATCCATTCGTTTTTTCCAATCCTGCGGGAGCTGTTGTTTCCTTCAGCGTTTTGCCTTCATTATGAAATATCCTGACTGGCATATACTCACCAGTTACAACCAGGTCCGGCTTTTTATCATTATCATAATCAAACCAGGCAGCATCCGTAACCATTCCCAGTGATTTCATACCGGGAGATACCTGTTCTGTAACATCGGTAAAATGTCCTTTACCATCATTATTTAATATATAACCTTTGCAGGGATAGCCATACCGGGAAGGAGTCAGTCTTACCCCAACAAACAGATCCATATCACCATCATCATCATAATCCGCAGCGCGAACACAACTGGTGCTTTCAAATATATAAGATGGCAGTACCTGTGGTGATTTTGTGAATTTACCTTTGCCATCATTGAGGTAAAGGCGGTTGATCAGATCGGTTGAGTTGGGAGAGAATTCATTTCCTCCACTGCATACATAAAGATCCTGGTCACCGTCTCCATCTGCGTCAAAGAATAGAGCATCAGTATCCTCACTTGCCGCATCTTTTTGAAACAGTGCTTCATTCGTTTTTATGAATCGGCCATTGGCAGTTTGAACATATAATGCGCCCGGCTGGTCTTTTGCGCCTCCGATATAAAAATCTTCCAGACCATCTTTATTGATATCGCCTTTTGCAATATGTGGCCCCTGGGTAGAAAGCATTTGAAAGGTAAGTCTGTCCCGGTCAAAATCATTGAAGCTATTCTCCTGGTGTTTAAAATCGATCCCGTAATTACTTGCAGCTACGGAGAAGGCAGGTTTTTCCAGCATCTTATACCTGCGTGGGTAATCCGCGTCTTTTTGCTTCACAAAAATGTGCTCATTGGGTTTTATATCATTAATTGTTTGGGTGCCACCATCGTTCCATAAAATATTAACCTTTTCTATTTTTTTAACCTGGCCCAATCCAAAGTTCAACCGGCTATCAACTGTAGATTCAAAACCTCGTACCGGCATTTGCTCCTGGTAGGCAATTTTTCCATCATAATAGACAGTAACTTTCGCTCCTAATCCAAATCTGTTCTTTCCCTCTCCTTCAAGTGAGACTTTCAGGAATTTATTCTCCGGATGTTGCTGGATGCTCTGATTCCGGTAAACGAAGCAAGGCATATTTACATTATTCACTACGAGGTCAAGATCACCATCATTATCAAGATCAGCATAGGCTGAGCCGTTAGAAAATGATGGTTCATCCAGGCCCCATTCTTTTGCCTTATTGGTAAACTGCAGATCTCCTTTGTTTGCAAATGCATAATTCGGAATAGGATGGGAAGGGATCAGATCGATCATGGTCTTGAAATCCGCCTTGCCAGAGACTACATCATTATAGAATTGCTGATTGGAAATGTATTGAACATAGTCCTCATTGGTGAGGTCCTGGTAAATCCCATTAGCCACAAAAATATCTTTAAACCCATCATTGTCAAGATCGGTCATTAAAGCGCCCCAGCTCCAGTCAGTTGCGCACACTCCGGAATAACGGCCAACCTCACTAAATGTATTGTTCCCATTATTTACCTGCAGCATATTACGGGTAAACTGATGATAGTAGCCGTATTTGATATCCAGTTGATACTTGTCCCAGCTTTGAAAAGTGGTCTTTGTTTTAACAGACGCATCATCTTCCGGCAACATCTCCGTAACAAAAATGTCAGGATTTCCATCATTATTGATATCGGCCATATCAGCCCCCATGGATGCATTGCTGATACTCATCATCTCATTTTCCAGGTCTTCTTTGAATTTTCCGTTTTGCTGATTGATATAGAGGTAATCCTTTTCAAAAAAATCATTGGAAACATAAATATCCTGCCATCCATCATTGTTTACATCTCCAACAGTTACACCCAATCCAAACCCGATCACGCTCCCATAGATACCTGCCTCCTCGCTGATATCTGTGAAATGGCCATTGTCATTCCGGAAGAATTTATGGCCACCCAGAGAATCTCTCACATTACGCTGGTTCTTTCGCAGATCAAAACTTCCGATCGCCTTAAATGAATTATTCAGCAGGAACATATCCAGATCGCCATCATGGTCATAATCAAAGAATGCCGCGTGAGTAGATAACCCGCGGTCATCCAGGCCATATTCTGCTGCCCTTTCTGTAAAGCTCAGGTTACCATTATTTATATAAAGCTCATTCTGTTTATTGTCCCCTTTGACATCGCCACTATTACATACATATATATCAAGCAATCCGTCACCATTTACATCGGCCATGCTCACTCCGGTTGACCACTTCCCTTTTTTACCAATCCCGGCTTTTTCGGTTATGTCTTCAAACTGAAAATTGCCTTTGTTGAGATAAAGTTTGTTGGGCTTCATATTGGCCGTGAAAAATATATCGGGAAGGCTGTCATTATTGATATCGCCGATAGCTACACCTCCGCCATTATAAAAATTCCGATAGGTGTATATATTGAATTTGGCATCGTAAGACAGATCATTGCTGAAATGGATATTGGTTTGGTCAGGGTCCATTTTCTGGAACAGCGTATTGGTTGCCTGCTGGTGAGCAACCGGCTGCTTACAGGAATAAAATAAACCTGCGATAATTCCTATTGCCCCTAACCTTTTTCCAATTATAGTGATCTTTAACATGCTATTTTTTTAAGGCTTTCTGGGCTTTTTCCCTTCTGGTATCCACGTAATCTACTTTAACATCCATATCATCATATTTCCTGATCAGTATTCGCCGGTTTCCATCCACTTTTACCCAGGCATTCCCTTTTTCATGGTTTTCAATTTTCATAAAGCGATTTCCTGCTGGATACCATTTTTCATACAGTCTGATCACATCTGGCAATAAACTATCAGAACTCAACTGTTTATTCCAGGGCATCCAGCCTGAATATTCAAATTTGGTCCACAGGCTGTAGATCGTTCCATCTTTGAATTCAGGATAAAAAGTCATAAATCCAGGGTACTTCAGTTCCTTCTTATCCAGTTGATACATCACACAGGTATTGCCGGGCCCATCCTTAAACATTCCTTTTCTATTCATGTCCCAGCAATAGGCATAAAAATCCTTGCTGGTCATACCCAAAGAAATCCCAAAATAAATATCATTAACCACCTTGCTGCTCTCCCGTTCTTTTCTCAACAAGGCAGTATAGCGCTGCATATCTGATTGCTGGCAGGCAAATAGTCCAGCCAATAAAAAGATCAATAATAATTTCAACAACTTCATTCTGCAATAATTTATTTAGTCAGTTTCATAACTTTCATCGGCTGATTATTTATGGCAAGCAGCAATAATTGGGTGCTTTTTGTTTTCAGGATAACCATATCCCTGACAGCCCCAATTGACCAAAACCCGCTTTCGGCTTCTTTCATTGATTCAAACCCTCCTTTTCCATCTCCTTTTAGCAGGCAGCCGTAAGTTCCGTCATAAATACCCGCCTCGGGTTTCGACTCATAAAAGTTTCCGCCCAGTAAAATATCCAAATTTCCATCCTTATCAATATCTGTGACTTCAATTCCATACATGGCAGAAAGCTGTGCCGCTGGTGGCAGTGCTTTCCGGATAAATTTGCCATGCTGATCGTTAATAAACACGCTGCTTTCCATGCAAACAGCTTTAAGCTGCGTTGCATTGGCGATCTGTTCACCGGTAAATACTGCTTCAATAGACTGGTTCTTATAATCAGCGTATCGCAGGTATTTCTTTTTTAAATAAGGCAATGCAGCAACAAGATCGTGCCTTAAGGACATTGGCCAGGAGCTATCTCCATTGTAACAGGTAAGTAACTGTTCCACGGTGCCATTATTATCAAAATCACCTACATATAGTTTAACTGGTTTCTCCGCACTGGCATGGAATCGGGAATTTAACCCATGATTGGCTCCAATAATGTCTGGATATCCGTCATTATTCAGGTCTGCAATGATGATCCGGTTCCACCAGCCCTCGGTATTTGCCATCCCTGTTGTGTTTGTCAACTCCTTTAAGCCATCTTTTTCATTATGAAAAATTGTGATGGGCATATATTCACCTGCCAGTACCAGGTCTTCTCTTCCATCCTTATCATAATCACACCAGGCTGCATCGCAAACCATACCTGCTTTTTCGAGACCTGGAGCCATTTTATCTGTAACATCTGTGAATATACCCTTGCCATTATTCTGAAGTAAATAACTCTTGCAGGGGTATCCATAATTCATGGCCTTTGCTCTTACACCTACAAACAGGTCCAGATCACCATCCTTATCAAAATCAGCAGCCCTTACGCAGGAACTGTTCTCAAATATATAGGATGGAAGCACCTGGGGCGATTTGGTAAATATCCCCCTGCCATCATTGATGTAAAGGCGACTGATCAATGCTGTTGAATTAGGCGAAAACTCATTTCCACCGCTGCACACATACAGGTCCTGGTCACCATCATTATCACAATCAAAGAATAAAGCATCCGTATCCTCGCTTGCAGAATCCTTTTGCAATAATGATTGATTGGTAAGGATAAATTGCCCATTGCCAGTTTGCTGATACAACGCTCCAGGCTGGTCCTTCGCTCCTCCGATATAGAAATCCTCCAGTCCATCATTATTAATATCTCCCTTTGCGATCCTTGGCCCTTGCGTAGAAAGCATCTGGTACATTAACCTGTCCCTGTCAAAATCACTGAACTCATTTTCTTTATGAATGAAATTGATCCCATGGTTCCCTCTTTCTACCAGGAATGTTGTGGTAAGCTGCTTTGAATTAGAAGAGGGCATAACAGCATCTTTTTCGGAAACAGTTATCTGCTGATTAACTCCAGGCCGCTTAATGGTACTTTGTTTTCCATCTGGCCAATCAATAACTGCAGAATCAATTTCGGTTGCCTTACCCAATCCAAAATTCATGCGACTATCAACCGTGGACTCAAATCCTCTCATGGGCATGAGCTCCTGATAAGCAATAGTTCCACCATAATATAATGTTGCCTTGGCTCCCAGCGCATTCGTGTTCTTATCATTTCCCTTTAGAGAAAGTTTAAGGTATTTATTTTCAGGGTGCTGCTCAACAGAATGATTTTGATAAACGAAGCAGGACATGTTCACATTATTGATCACAAGGTCAAGATCACCATCATTATCCAGGTCACCATAAGCTGACCCATTGGAGAAAGATGGTTCACCCAACCCCCATTCTATTGCTTTATTGGTAAAATGGAGATCCCCATTGTTGGCGAATGCATAATTTGATATTGCATGAGAAGGGATCTGGTCAATCAGGCGGGTTATGACATCCTTTTTCTTATCTATTATCTGTTGACGGATATCCGAATAAGAGTCTGTAGTAAACTGAATATAATCCTGGTCGGTAATATCCTTATAAATACCATTGGCAACGAATATATCTTTGTATCCGTCATTGTCCATATCATAGATGAGGGCTCCCCAGCTCCAGTCGGTAGCAGATACATTTGCATATCGACTGATCTCACTGAAATAAGATTCTTTTTCTGTTGAGTTATTTGTTGTGGCCATTGGACCATTGTTCAATTGCAGTGCATTCCTTACAAACTGGTGGTAATAGCCATTTTTGACATCTGACTGGTATTTATCCCAGTTCTCAAAAACCGTTTTGGTCTTTACCCGGCTTTCCTCCTGCGGGAACATGTCTGTAACATATATCTCGGGGTAGCCATCATTGTTTATATCCGCAATATCAGCGCCCATAGAGTTCATGCTCATCTCTCGAATATATTTTTCAGCCTCTTCTTTGAATGTACCGTTGTGCTGATTGAGGTATAAATAGTCGCGCTCAAAAAAATCATTAGATACATAAATATCCAGCCAGCCATCCTTATTGATGTCAGAAATGGTTACTCCCAGACCAAATCCAATTTTGCTGGAATAGATGCCAGTTTCAGCCGTTACGTCTGTAAAATGATCATTGTCGTTTCGGTACAATCGATTACCACCAAGGGTATCACGAATGTTTCGCTGGTCTTTAATCAGCTCATAATTGCCGACTGAACGGAAGGAATTGGTCAGTAAATAACAATCGAGGTCTCCATCCCTGTCATAATCAAAAAAGGCAGCGTGAGTGGAAAGGCCCTTGTTATCGAGGCCGTACTCCTTTGCTTTTTCGGTAAAACCGGGATCACCAGGTTTACCATTATTGATATATAGAGCGTTGCTGCGGTTCTTGCTATTGATATCACCTGATTTACAAACATAGATATCCAGCCAGCCATCCCCGTTTACATCAGCCATGGTAACACCGGTGGACCATACATCGGCTGAGCCCACCCCTGCCTTTTCGGTAATATCCTCGAAAGTGAAATTGCCTTTATTGAGATAAAGTTTATTGGAATGCTGATTGGAACAAAAGAAAATGTCTGGCAGGCTGTCATTATTAATATCGCCAATGGCTACACCGCCGCCATTAAAGAAGTTCCGGAAGGTATACGGATTAAACTCTTCGTTATAAGAGATAGTATTTGAGAAATCAATACCTGTTTTAGATGCCGGTAATCTGGTAAAAAGCGTGGCTGGTGTTGAGCTGTCATCGGAACAGGAATACAGGAACCCTACTAACGTGCAATAAAGCAGCAAGCGGGGGATTATTTTTTCTACATTTATCAGGCACCTGTTGGCACAATTCATAGTTATCACTATACCTCCTGAAATTATGAATATTTAAGAATCACAAATGTTAATGGCACCTATTCTTAATCAATTTCTTACTCATAATTCGTTATTGGGTGTAAGTTAAAAAACAGGCGAAAGGATTCGCCTGTTTTGTTCAAAACTTACTATGCTAAAAAAAGATTAGTATCCAGGGTTCTGTTTCAGGTTCTTGTTTGCGTTAATCACACTTTCAGGAATTGGGAAAAGTTGACTGTGAGCATCTCCATCGGCTGGATGGAAACGATATGCGCTATTATAGGTACCAAAACGGATCTGATCCTGCCTTCTTGTACATTCAAAGAACATTTCACGTCCACGCTCTGCCAGGAAGGTTGCAGCTGTCATCGTTACATAGGGTGTAACACCACCATGAACTGTTCTTATCTGGTTAACCAGGGCAAGTGCAGTAGCATCATTCCAGTTATTGGCCTTTCTTGCCAATGCCTCAGCCTTTGTCAGGACGATATCGGCATAACGGAATATTACAAGATCATTGCTCAATTGGCCGGTCATACCTCTATAGAATTCCCATTTACCAATACGAGCACCGGACTGTCTCCAGGCTGCAGGCTGCAATTCATTCATATAAGGAGTGAAATTGATCTGAGCTCCATCGGGGTCAGTGGCATCAGCAGCACCATCCAGCAAAGGAGTTACTCCATCAGCGTTGTATTGTTTACCTACGATGAAGTTGGATAGGCGTTTATCCTGTGTACCAGTAGTAGTAGTACCTGTAGGATCTGTTCCAACAACCGGGCCCTGGGGTCCCGGGTTCTGTACCGGATCAATATAAGAATTGTAGAACTCCTGAACAGTTGCCCAGCCATTCCAGGGTTGCCCACCCATTTGATAAGTAGCCTGGCTAGCCATGTGTAGGGTCATATGTGGTAACTGAAAACCAGTTGCCTGGATATCATCATAAGCCAGTGCCCAGATAAATTCACTGGAACCTTTATTGTCTTTCTTGAAATTGTCCCTGTAGTTGGGAGCCAGCGAATATTTAGTAGAATTAATGATGTCATCGCAGGCAGCGATACATTTATCCCAGGTTGCACCAGTAACTGGTGCACCAGTATAAAATTCAGAGTTCAGATACAATTTGGCCAATGCAAATTCAGCTGTGTAATAATTAACGCGACCATAAGTAGCGTTATCATTTGGACCGGTTTTCTGCAGATCAGGAAGCGCCGCAATCAATTCTTTCTCTATAAAATCATACACTTCTTTCTTTGTATTATTTGCGGGAGGATCTGTTTTTGTAAAATCAGTACTGATAGGCACATTACCAAACAGATCAAGCAGCCAGTAATAATAGATAGCTCTTAACGCCTTCATCTCGGAAACGAATTTCTTGTAAGAAGGAGTAGCAGCTACTTTGGGCTCCAGGAGATTCAGCAATCTGTTACAGGTATTTACACCTTTAAAGAGGAAGCTCCAGGTATTGGTAGGACCGCCATCTGCGGCTATGGTAGTATGGAGTTTCAGACGAACCCAGTGACCACCATCTCCCCAGTCTGGACCGCGAGTTGGGACCACGATTTCATCTGTCGGAACTTCTTCCAAACGCATTATGCTACCATCACTTCCAAAGTTGCCGTACAGATTAGTGTAGGCCGCAGCCAGAAGTGCCACGATCTCAGAGTCGGTATTACCGAAATTTTGTCCGGTTGCTCGGTCATAGATCAGTTCCTCTTCATCCAGTTTAGTACAGGAAGCCAGGAAGACTAATCCTATGAGGGAGTATTTTAAGATTGATAAGAGTTTCATATCAAATAATTTCTAATTAAAATTTAAGATTTACACCAAGAGTAAAGGATCTGGTTCTCACATACGTATCTCTTGAATCAACACCGGGTGCCAATACATTTGGCGGATTACCATAAGCATACCTTACTTCGGGATCAACTCCTGTATAATTGGTGATCATAAACAGGTTTTGTCCAGTCACATAAGCTCTGATACTTTTTATGCCTCCAGCAGGATTCAATTTGAAATCATATCCTAATGTAGCATTATCCAATTCCAGGAACGATGCATGTTCAACATACAGGCTGCTGAATGTCAGCGGGGACTTAAGTGCAGGATCATAGAATTTCGTTTTAACTACATTATAGCTGGAAATAACGGTAGGCTGAGAAGTTTCAAAGAAGGCGCGATTGGTATTCACAAGGTCATGTCCAAACTGTCCGCGCAGGAAGAAATTCAAATCAAAGTTCCCGTAACGGAAGGTATTGGTAAAGCCTAGTTCAAACTTTGGAAGACCACGGCCGATCTTGGTTTTGTAAGCATCTGAAAGAACTGCTTTACCGGTACCGTCATCAAACAGGTATTTACCGGTTGGATCCAGTCCTTTATAAATAGCTCCATAGATGATACCAATATTTTGTCCTTCCACGGCACGTGTGATCTGAGTTTGTTCCTGGCCGGGAGAACCCAGGTTGCTGGCTCCGATTACGGTACCTGCAAGGTCCTTGTTCAATTTGGTCAGCTTAACATTATATGTTGAATAGTTAACACCGGTGTTCCAGTTGAAGTTTTTGTTTTTGATGACATCATAATTCAATAACAATTCAATACCCTTGCTCTCCAGTGTACCAATATTCATCCATTTCTTATCTGTCTGGTTTGGTGGAACAGGCACTGTTGCATTGAAGAGAAGGTCTGATGTTTTACGATTATAATAATCGATAGTACCTGTAAGCCTGTTTTCCAATAAAGCGAAATCAAGTCCAAAATCCAACTCGGCTTTCTTTTCCCATTTCAGATCCGGGTTGGCATTTCTTCTTGGTTCGTAAGCCGGGATATATACACCATTATAGAAGAAGTTCCTGCCCACTGGTTCATACAGCAGGAATGACAAATATGGCTCAGGAGGTAATGCTCCGGTAACACCATAGCTGGCCCTGAATTTTAAAGCATTTACTTTGGGAATATCAACCAGGCGGCTAATATCAACACCTGCGCTCACAGCTGGGAACATACCCCATTTATTGTTCGCACCAAACTGGGTTGAACCTTCTCTCCTTAAACTGGCTGCAAGGAATACGATATCCTTATAATTAAGGTTCACTCTTCCAAAAAAGGCAACCAGCTTCGAAGCATTTTTATAGCTATTTGCAGTTGCTTTACCGTTTTTCAGGTCACCGGCATTGGCAATATTGTCAGCATTCACATCGGAAAGGAAATCTCCCGCACGAATGAAGTCTCCATTGTAGTTAAATGCCTGATAAGAATAACCAGCAATGGCATTCAGGCTCAGGTCACTATTCATCAATTTTGTATCATAAGCCAGGGTGTTCTCATACAATCTTGAATAACCTTCATCATCCTGTTGCTGTGCGTAACCATTACGGGTATATCCGCTCTGATTATCACCAAGCAGACGGGTATCAAATGAGGTCTTGGGCAAATATGCTTTTCTGAAATTGCTATTGGTTTCCTGGGTATACCGTACCAGGAATCTCAGCCCCCTAATGAATTCATAGCTGGCTGTAGCATTGATATTTGATCTTTTCAAAACACCTTCGTTACTGTTTTGCTCCAGAACCGCTAATGGGTTTGCATATTCTACAAAGTTTTGCTCAACATAGCCGCTACCTGTAATATTATAAAGAGGATCTGTTGTATGAAGCGGTGCAGTGGGGTTGAATATGGTTGCATACTGGAAGGCACGATCAAATCCAAAATGTGAATTCCGGCGGGTAGTAGTTACATCAACCGTGAAGTTCATTCTGTCTTTCAATGCTTTTTGCTGCAAACCAAAGTGCGCATTCACCTGCTGGAATCCAGTGCGGATGGCAACACCCTCTACATTACGGTAGTTCATGGAAGCTATATAGGTAGTACCAGTTCCGGTACCTCCGGACAATGCAAGATTATGGATATGAGAGAACCCATTCCTTGTTATTTCCTTGTTCCAATCTGTAGTGGCACCAAGATCCTTGCCACCTGCCGCTTTGAATTCTGCAGCAGTCATATGGGCAGTGAACTTGATGGGATCTTCTACAGTTGCAGAACCATTATAGGTAACAACTGGTGTGCGACCTCCTCTTTTGGTGGTGATAATGATAACACCAGAAGAACCACGAGTTCCATAGATGGCTGCAGAAGCTGCATCTTTTAGTACGTCGATGCTCTGGATATCGTTAGGATCAATTGTATTGATATCTGCACCAATCTGTCCATCTACTACAACAAGGGGAGATGTATTGGCCCCAAGAGTAGAAAGACCGCGCAAACGAATAGTGTAACCTCCATTGGGGTTACCACCTGGCTTGGCTATTGACAGACCAGATACTTTACCCTGTAACAACTGGGCAACATCACTGATATTCCCCTTATTGAACTGGGCAGCACTTACAGTTGCCACGGCACTGGTCACCTCTTTTCTTTTCAGGGTACCATATCCCACAACCACTACTTCATTTAATTGACCGGAAAGTGGTGAAAGTGTAACAGTAAGGGAAGTCTTGTCTCCTATTTCCATTTCCTGGGTTGGGAAACCTACATAAGAGAACACGAGGATCGAACTTTTACGCGGTACTGATATGGAGAATGATCCATTTGCATCAGTGGTTACACCAGTCGATGTATTTTTTACTACCACTGATACGCCTGATAAAGCCTGCCCATTGTTATCTGATACCTTTCCTTGCACGCTAATCTGGGCCGATAGCGCGCTGGTTAAACACATTGCAAAGGCAAGTACGGTAACATACTTAAACCTCCTGAACAAGTAGAGATGCATAAGCATAAGCATTGGGTTATTAATTATTGAGCGAAATTTTTATTAAATCTGGTAAACGCATGTAGGGTACGCCCGGATTAAATTAATCCCGCTAAGTGCGTAGTAGCAGTAAGGAGAGCCGGAATAGTTTGTGGAGACTGTAAGGGAAAGAGAATATCCCTACAGTTAGTAAATACCCAGCGGGGACTGACCCCCTGGATCGCAAGTCATTAGCAGTCATATAGCAGCAATTTAGCGTCCTGCCTAACCATGCCGGGAGCATGTGAAACCCGGATAATTCGGCTTTATTTGAACCAGTTATTTAATTGTCTTGCAGACAATTAAATCATAAGACCTTAATTACCACCGTGTCAAACCTGTTTTACTTAAATGAGGTGTTTAGTTAAAACTGCCGTGGAACAGGCAGCCGGAAAGCGAAGTAAATAGTCTGAAAATCACAGTGTTTAGTGTTATCCTTAAATCCATATTAAATATAAAGGGAACTGGAAAGCCTCAGGGGTATAAATCATCCACAATACGGGTATAATATGTTTCAGCCACATGATTTCTAAAATTGCAACCGGTTGCATAATGCTCGCCGGCAATTCTCCAGGCCGGTACCAAAAGAAAGAGCCGCTCCAAAAAAAGAGCGGCGTGTTTTTTTGCTTTAGAATTGCTTAAGTTCAGAAAGCATACATAATTGCTGTATTGCGAAAAAGTCACGACGAATGTACTACCCTTTCCACAAGCTCTGGGGTATAGAATGTCTACAAAAAGGGGTGAGAATGTTGTTTAAGGGAGGTTTTTTCAATGAATTATCCTGAATCTATCCCTGCGTCTCCGACTTCTTCTGCTTCTCATTTCTATATGCCGTGGGAAGCATATTGTATTCTTCCTTGAAATATTTTACGAAGTACTTGGTATTATTAAATCCCACTTCAAAAGCTACCTGGGCCACCGTCATTTTGGTCTTCTCCAACAGTTGCGCCGCACTCTTTAGCCGTACAGACCGGATAAACTCTGAAGGGGTAATTCCAGTAAGCGCAGTGATCTTTTTATACATCGCAGCCCGGCTCATTAAAAGCGATTTACTAAGGTCTTCCACTGAGAAATCAGGATTGTCGAGATTTTTTTGCACAATCTCCATTGTCTGCCGCAACAGCTTCTCATCCTCAGAATCCACCTTGATCTCGGAAGGATTGATCTCAATCTGCTTCTGGAAAGATTTCTTCAGGTTTTGCTGCTGCACCAGCAGATTATTGATACGGGATACGAGGATCTGGAAATTAAAGGGCTTGGTGATATAATCGTTGGCTCCCGTAGTATAGCCCTCCATTTGTATCTCGTCGGAAGAGCGGGCAGTTAATAAGATGACCGGGATATGAGAAGTCCGCGCATCTTCCTTCAACTTGCGACAAAGTTCTATTCCACTCATTTCCGGCATCATAATATCACTTACTACCAGGTCTGGATGCTGGCCTAATGCTTTCTGCCAGCCTTCCTTACCATTCTTCGCTTCGATGATCTCGTAAGCTTCCCGAAGATTATCTTTTAAATAAAAGCGGAAATCTTCATTATCCTCTGCAAGAAGGATACTGAACTTCTTTCCATTGACCTTATGGCCTGTCTTCAACTTAATTTCTCCTGCAGCATTTCCATTCTCTGGGCTTACATGACCATTACCATGTTCCATGATCGCATGACCATTCCCATTTTCTGATCCCACCAGCTCCACTTCACCCATTCCTGCAGCATCCTGTATAACAACAGGCGCACTGATCACTGGAAGCTGAACAGTAAAACAACTTCCTTTACCGGGTTCGCTTTCAACAGTGATTGTTCCCCCATGCAAACGCACAAATTCCTTCGTAATGGCCAGTCCAATGCCACTTCCCTGATTCAGCATATCCCCAGGCAATTCATCCTGGAAGAACCGTTCAAAGATCTTTTCCCTCTTTTCAGGAGAAATACCAATTCCCGTGTCTTTAACGGTAATGACCGCCATTTCCCGGTTATCCTGTGTCCTTATATTGAAGTCCATTTCCACTTTTCCACCTTCATGAGTAAACTTAAAGGCATTCGACAATAGATTAAACAGAATTCTTTCCAGCTTAACCTTATCAAATGAGGCTACTACTTTATCAACATGACTATGAAAGGAGAAACTGATACTTTTCTTTTC
>JAJKIP010000313.1 GCA_021154405.1 Segetibacter sp.
CTGCAAGGCAATAACCAGGTACAGGCAGGAAATAATAATTTCAACATCAATGTTGACAAACTGGCTGCCGGTCTGTATTACCTGAATGTATCAGGTCCCGGCATTACTCAAAAAGTAAAATTGCAAAAGCTGTAACAGGCTATAATTTATAAGTAATCCTTAAGTGAATACCCCAGGCTTGGTTGCCTGGGGTATTGTTTTTTTGTGAAGAATTACGGGTTTCCCATGAAAAACCACAGGGAGTTTTTCGACATGGAAGGAGGTTTAATGCGATTGTACAAAATTTGGACATTGGTTATCTTTAAACTGTACAATCCACAAACTATGAAACAACTAACACTACTGATTGTGCTCATCACGCTTGTTTTTATCAAGCTCTCCGCACAGTCCGAACCTTTCACTAAAAGAACCGTGGTTACTTCCGGAATGGGTTTAAATAATCCATGGGAATGTGTGTATGGACCCGGTGATTCACTTTTTGTTACAGAGGCACATGGGTATAAGGTAAGACGGATCAGCACCAATACTACTCCTGGTGTAAGCACCACGCTGCTTGACTCTTCTCAGATAAAGACCAACAACTGGAACAGTACCACTGGTCCACAAGGTGGAATGATGGGTTTGGCATTGCATCCAGATCTCTATTCATCTAACCCGGCTGTAAGAAATGCAAGGCCTTATGTGTATATCGCTTATGTATACAAGAAGGCTGTTCCAAATACCAACTGTACTAACGGAATGGCAGGTGGCTGCCTGTTCAGTACCCGTATTGCCCGTTATGAATACAGGGGAAATTTATTGATCAATCCGGTAGTCATCCTTGATAACATGCCCGGCTCCAGTGACCACAACTCCGGTCGTTTAACTATCAGTCCTGCTCCTGAATCTGGACAATATCGCCTTTACTATACTATTGGAGATATGGGTTGCGGTCAGTTCTTCAATACCGCCCGTACAGAAAACGCACAAAACACAGATAACCTGGAAGGAAAGGTATTGCGCCTTAATACCGAAAGTGATGGGGATGCCGGACAGGATGCATGGGTACCGGATGATAATCCTTTCTATGATGGTGCACCAATCACTCCTAAAGACTATGTGTACTCAAAAGGTCACCGTAATCCACAAGGATTGGTATGGGGAACCGTGGCTGGTACGCCCCGCCTGTATAGCTCAGAGCAATCAGACAGGGCAGATGATGAAATCAATCTTATAGTAGGTGGTAATAACTATGGCTGGGATAAGGTATCCGGTGCCTGTGATGGTGACGTAAACGGATTTCAGATCGGTCAGACAACTGTAGTTAATGAAATGACTAATTGTGCCGGTACAACGCAACCTATGTTCACAACCTTCCACCATAATACCACCTGGCCTTCAACCTATCCTGGCAATGGAACTCCAAACGCTAACTGGCCAACCATTGCTGCCACCAGCGTAGAATTCTATGGAAAGAACGTTATACCAGGATGGCCGGGATCATTATTGATCACACCACTGAAGGATGATCAGGTATATCGTTTGAAATTGAATGCCACTGGTACAGCCATCACGGGTGATACCATCGCTTATTTCAAAGGTGATGGTAACCGTATCCGCCGCATTACTTCTGACCCGAGCGGACTTAAATTCTATGTGGTTCGTGATAACAACACCATCATGGAGTATACCTATACCGGTATAACCCTGCCAGTGCGATTATTGTACTTCAGGGGAATTCTCCAGGATAATGCTGCCCAACTTGAATGGTCAACAAGCGCTGAAACCAATTCAGATCATTTTGTAATTGAAAGAAGTCTGGATGGTGTAAGCTATTCTGATATCGGAAATGTAAAATCAACCGGTAATAGCTCGATAAATAATGTATATACCTATTCAGATATTAATGCGGTAACCCAGCAGGGTAATATCATATATTATCGCCTTCGTATGGTAGATATTGATGGTTCAGCGAAATATTCAAATGTGGTTTCCATTGCATTAAGTGAAAAGATGGAGAAGATCTCTGTGGTTCCAAACCCTGTTCAGGGAGTTTCCAAAGTCTATATCACCGTAATTAATGGGGGTACTGCCAGCTGGAAAGTGGTTGATAACTCAGGTGTGGTGATATTACAGAATAACCTGCAACTGAAACCCGGCGCAAACTCATTGTCTCTGGATATGACCACGCTGGCTGCAGGGATCTATTACCTGAATGTATCAGGACCTGGAATAAGCCAGAAAGTAAAACTGCAAAAGCTTTAGACCATTGCCAAAGCCGTTTAAACCGGTGTATTGGCTTACATTATACGGCCCCTGCTTTCAATAGCAGGGGTTTTTTTATGAGCTAATTCCCAAGGCATTCAACCAGAGGTATTCAAGCTTGCCGTACCAATTCGGCAACATTACTTATTAAGAATTGATTCTCAACGCGGAGGGGACTTACGTTATAAAAAACTTCGCAAACCGCAAACAAATAAAGGGAGTAGTACTCGATTTTCCCATATTCAGGGAAGGGATTCGCTTATATAACAATGGTTATTGGTAATTTAAGAGTAGCCTCAGCAGCTATTGCTGGGGCCAAAAATCCGTAGCCATGAAGACACTCAAGATTACTTTAATCCTGGTCTTCTTTATAGTATCCGTTCCTCATGCCCAGGAGAAGTATAGTACAGTGAGGATCTATGCACCTGCAGATAAAACGCAGCGCGCCAAATTGATCGGCCTCCTCCAGGTTGATCACTTTCAACAGGTAGAAAATGGCGCCATTGTAGTAGAGATCAGCAGTCGTGATATTGCCCGCCTGCAACTCACCCCTTATAAATATGATATCATTATTGATGATGTGGCAAAGGACCTTAAGATCGCCAATGATCGATATTATAAATCCATTGTCGCTTCAGGTACCGGTCAAAACCAGCAACGCCTGGCTTTTGAGGAATCCGGAAAAGCGGTAGACAATATTATTATCAAACCCAATGACTTTGTGGTCCAGCCTACATTTGGAGGCTATTACAGTTTTGCTCAGATGGAAACAGCCATGAATCAACTTTTGGCCAAGTACCCGGCACTGGTAACCAAAACCTCATTGGGTCAATCACATGAAGGACGTGATATCTGGTGCATCAAAATATCAGACAATGTAGCAGCTGATGAAACCGATGAACCTGAAGTGCTTTTCATGGGTTTACAACATGCTCGCGAAGCCATTGGAGGCAGCAGCATGATCTATTTAATGCAATACCTCTGCCAGGCTTATTCAACAGATACAAGAGTAAGAGACCTGGTTGACAACCGGGAGATTTTTATCATTCCCTGTATGAACCCTGATGGATGGGAATATAATCGCAATAATGGAGGAGCGGGAAGCGGCTGGCGAAAGAACAGGCGAGATAATGCCGGCAGCAGTTTTGGAGTTGACCTTAACCGTAACTGGGGTATTGACTGGAGTAATTGTGGTGCACCAATTGTAGGTGATCCTACCTCCTGCGGGACCAATGATCCTACTGATGATACTTATTATGGACCTTCTGCATTTTCAGAACCAGAGACACAGGCAATTCGTGATTTCACTTATGCGCATCATCTTGTGGCCATGATAGACCAGCACTCTTATGGTCCTTATTATTCTCTGCCATTCGGAAGACCCAGTCTTCCTTCCAATACCATGTCAGCGGCAGATGATAAGTTTTATACTTATGTATCATCTGCAATGGGTAATTATAATGGTATGCGTGCGGGAAACAGTCCGCAGGCATTGGGTTATGAAGTGGCGGGTGGTGTAAAAGACTGGATGCTGAAAGGAAATATTGGTACCGGATCGAAAGGGAAAGTATATGGATTAACTGGAGAAGGCGGTGCTGGTGGTGGAACCGCTGGGACCTATGGGTCATTCTGGGCACCGGCATCGGAGATCATTGACCTCTGTAAAGGAATGACCTACCAGAATCTTCAATTATTATATACAGCCGGTTCCTATGTAGACCTGCAGGATGATGGCGATATTAACCTGAACACTAAAACAGGCACCCTGCCTTTTCATATGACACGCGTGGGCCTGGAAAATAAAACGGTTACCATTTCGCTGATACCTATGGAAAATATTTCATCAGCGGGTTCACCCGTTGCCGTGAATTCACTCGTGAATTATTATGATACTTACAGTGGAGGTATTTCTTATACACTTCCTGCTGCACTTACCAATGGTCAGCGCGTTAAATTTGCCTGGAGAATTCAGACAGGCGGTTATACTTATTATGATACGGTAACCAAATTCTATAATGCTACTCAGCTGCTGAGTGATGATATGGAAGGCAGCTTCTCCACCAACTGGACAAGTACCGCAGTTAATGGCAATACCGGTGTTACCGAAGAGAACTGGAACTTTACCACACTGGATAAATTCGCAGGCACCAAGGCAATGACTGAATCACCCGGCGGTAATTACCTTTCGCGCACCACGCGAACTGTTACCTATAAAAATACATTTGATCTGGCCGATGCAACCGCAGCATATCTGACTTTTTGGGTAAAGCACAGGGCAGAGAATTTCAGGGATAAATTGCGTATCCAGGTTTCAACTGATGGAAGTAGCTGGACATCCATTGCTGGTTCCACTACCGTGCAGGAGCCCGGCACTACAGACGGAAGCACTATTAATGGTGTCCCTTCGCTTACCGGTATCAAACCTGACTGGACAAGAGAATTATTTGACCTCGGTGATTATATGGGGGCAGCCACGCTTCATCTGCGTTTCCAGTTTACCTCCAATGCCAGTGCAGCTTATGATTTTAGTGAAGACGATGGATTTTATATCGATAACCTGAAAGTGATAAAGAGCACAGCCACACAGATCACCCTGCCCGTACATTTTATCAGCTTCACCGGTCAATTGCAGACTGATGGAACCGTAAGACTTGACTGGAGCGCGATCACTGATGAAATGCATGATCATTTTGAAGTGGAAAGATCAACCAGCGGCATTGAGTTTATTTCCTTAGGTAATGGACCAGCTACAGCCCCCTACTGGAAAATAGATCCTTCACCATCACCAGGCAATAATTTTTATCGCATTAAGCAATACGATAAAAACGGAGCGGTTACATACAGCCAGACAATTGTTGTGCGATATGAACCTTCCGTTAGCACATCAGTATTCCCCAACCCAATTACCAGTGCCATCAATGTCAGAATCAATACCACAATATCCAGCCTGTATACAGTATCCATTGCAGATGCAACAGGAAGAGTTGTGTATGAAGAAAAAGTAATGACCGGTGATTCTGGAAAAACTATCAGCTTCAATGTGGCACATCATGCTTCCCAGGTTTACATTATTACCGTGAGGAACCAGAAGAATGAGATCGTTGCAAGACAAAAAGTAGCCAAACTTTCTTAAGATACTATCCCCTGAAACCCTTTACAGTAGAGGGTTTCAGGGGATAGTGTTTCCTGTAACAGGCATCGTAATCCAACCCAAAAGCCAGTGTTTTTACTGCCCACGTACAACTGCTAGCCTGCGTAGTATGGCAACTGATGGATTGTCTATTCAAATCGGAAAATGTATGAGGGATAACTACTTTTTCGGGCATCTATTCGACGGATGATATGGCGTTACAGTATGGATGGGGTAATTTTCAAGTGAGAAACTTGTAGCAAACAAATAAGTTCGCCCATGATTTAAATCTTTACACTGCTCAGTTTTATTATCATATCTATTCATAGAATTGGAAAGAATATAAAGAAGGAAAAATGGCCGCAGCCATTTTTCTAAAGCCGCAGGTGTAAAGTTTTAAAGTATGGTCGGTAGAATCCGAAAACCTATACCATGAAAAACACATTTACACCGCTTCGTTTCCTGGCACTTGCTGCAGTGATGGCGCTGGCTTCCGGTGTCAATGCCCAGTGTACCAATGCCACACTGAACTGGGATAACCTGGATTTCCTTCCTTCCAATAATGCCCGCTATACAGCTTATTATCCAGGTGCCGCCTTTCCATATAACCAGAACTTTACCATGGGAACCCGAACGGTGAACTTCACCATGGCGCCCCAGGCCAATATAACACTCAATGGAGAGAACGGAACCAATACAGCGCATGCGGGCAGTTTACCCAGTGCCAGCCCCGGTGATGATGTTCAGTTTACCACTACGTCAACTGCAGCCACTACCATCACAATGACCTTTGATGCAGACGTAACCAATCTGCAATTCTCGCTATTTGATCTGGACAATTCACAGAAGGTAACTATTACTGCAACAAATGCTGGAGGCGCACCGGTAACTATCAATTCCGTAACCAAAGCCAATGCTGGTTCTGGTATTATTATAAACGGTTCTAATTCTACGAGTGCCGATGCTACCGGACCTGCAGGTGGATATGCTGATACCGATAACAACGGAACGCTGAATGTGAGCATTACTGGCGGAGTCTCTAAAGTAATATTAACGTTGAGTGGTGCCACTGGCAATATCTGGTTATCTGATCTGGGTGCCTGTATAACCGGAACATTCCCTGCCGGGTATCAAATTATTTCACGCCCGTTCACCGGTCAGCCGCAATATGTGATAGCGGTTGTGAATAATAATATATATTATATAGATCCTTCCAACGGACAGGGATACTTCCTGTTCAATGAGCCTGGCCATACCAGGCTTAATTCAATGGCCTATGATCCTTACAAAAGAATCGTTTACTATACATATAGTTTGACAGGCGGTACTAATCCCCCGACTGATAAAACATTGAAGAAATATGATGTGGATTCCAAAACTATTTCTGTAGTGATCCCGAACGTGAACACTTTTGGTATTCCTACTTATGAGTCAGGGGTGGAATCTGGTGCGGCTACTTTCTATAACGGATCATTATATCTGGGTATTGAAGGTTATACTGGTTCAGATAATGATCCTACACCTTATGCCGCAGGAAGAAAATCTACCATCTGGAAGATCAATTTCGATGCGGCAGGTAATGCTGTGCCACCGGCCGCACAGGTTTGGGGCGTAACAGCTGATGATGGTACTAATGCACAGAACATTCACGATTGGAGTGATTTTGCAATCACGGACGGATTCCTGGTAGACTTTGATGGTTCACAAAGCGGTCAGGTAGATTATTACCGGACTAACCTGTTTACTGGCGTAAGGCAGAATTGGGCCCCAGTTGGTCCAATACCCAGACAGGTTTCAATTGGATATGATGAGAAACTGTATAATGTTGACGTTTCACTTGCGCAATATAATAATACCAATGGGGTGGTTGCAGGAACTACCTTCAATATATTTTCTCCATTAGGTCCAGCAATTCCTGTTGGTTCAACGGCCGTTGCAAGCTGGGGTGATGCCGCAGGTCCTTATCGTCCATTCCTTGACTTTGGGGACGCCCCCGCAACCTATGATCCTGACCCATGGTCTCCGGCCTGCCATGATACATTAACACCAACTGTGACTGGTCGCCGTACAAAATTGAGACTGGGACCTGCCGAAGACCTTGAGTGGTTAAAAAGAGGAGTAACCACTGTTGAAGATAATTTTGAAGACGGTCTTTCCTTTGTTCCCATTTTTTCACCGGCAAGTGGTAAATACCTTGCACAGTGTCAGGTATTCAATAATACTGGCGCCAATGCCACCATTTGTGCCTGGCTTGATTTTAATGGTAATGGATTATTTGATGCAGCTGAGGGTATCACCCCTGTTACGGTGGTATCAAACGTGGCAGCTCAAACAATTCCATTGAACTGGCCCAGCGCGCCTAGCACACTTCCTGTTGGCTCCTATACTTATCTCCGCATACGTATCACTTCCAGCGCAATGACAAAAAATAATGCTACTGGTTATTATAATACAGGTGAGGTGGAAGATTACCGGGTGATAGTGGATAATGGAGTACTGTCTGTACAAATGATGTCATTTGATGCCGAAATATTGGATAATGAAGCAGTGAAATTAAAATGGGAAGCCAATGAAGAGGCAGGTCTCCAGGGTTATGATGTAGAGCGCAGTGTGAATGGTTCTGAGTGGGACAGGATCGCATTTGTTCCATCAACACAGGCAGGTGGCAGACAGCAATACGAATTATTAGATAAAGAGCCTGTACCTGGTAAATCCTTATACAGGGTGAAGATGGGAGCGTACAATGGATATGAACGTTACAGTAATATCCGATTGATAGAGATTACCCAATTGCCGGGAAGAATGGCCATATTCCCGAATCCTGTTGTAGATAAAGCCAGACTGACTCTTATAGGTGCAGTTCAAAATCAGCCGGCGACTATTCAGATCATGGATGCAAAAGGTAATCCGCTTACCGAGCAAAAAATATTCCTCAACCCTGGTACCAACGCAATTGAATTACCGATACATCCTCTTTGGAGATCGGGTGTTTACTTCGTCAGGGTGATCACAGGTGATAAAGTTGAATTACAAAAACTCGTTTTGCAAAGAAGATAGCCATGCAAAACTGAACAGGTAGTTGATTTTTTAGTAAAGCAGATCGGTTTTTGTTAACCCTCCTTTTCCAGGGAGGGTTTTTTATGGCTACAAAAGGCCACAGAGAACCACACAGATAAGGAGAGCCACAGAGATTTATGCCATGGTTCAAGCACCAACTATCCCATTACGGTAAGCCCCATCACATAGGATATTACGCCGTTGTTCGGTGTTTCCCGTCCGACTTAAACCATTTCCTGATTTAGGCAGCCAGGGAGCACCAACAACACCGATCACGGTAAGCCCCATCACATAGGATATTAAGAGTTATTTTTGCAGCAATGTATACACTGAAAAAATCCCTCGGTCAGCACTTCCTCAAAGACGAGAACATTTCCCGGAAGATCGTAGCTGAGCTGGAACCTGTGCAGCAATTGCTGGAAGTGGGACCTGGTGGGGGAGCATTGACCAAATACCTGATACAATTGCAGCATACTGAATTTAAGGCAGTGGAGTTTGATACAGAGAAGGTGGATTATCTTCTAAAAACTTATCCTGCACTGAATGGCAGAATCATACAGGGAGATTTCCTGACAGTTGA
>JAJKIP010000314.1 GCA_021154405.1 Segetibacter sp.
GATAATATCTTTTACTTTATCTGCTGGCAAATGGAAGAGAGATTCCTTCAATTGTTGTTCCACATAATCATTTTGTGTACCAGCCTCACGGATGGAAAGTGGCTCACCACAACAAAAGACGGGAGTGATATGATTAGATAGGCAAAGATTTACTTTTTCAGCCAGCATGGCATTTGTCTCATTGAAGTATTCCCTTCTTTCACTATGACCAACCACACAAAAAACAATCCCGATTGAACGAAGCATTTCTGCTGAAACTTCCCCTGTATATGCGCCAGATTTTTTATCAGAACAATTTTGAGCAGCTGCATAATAATTGGTATCGTCCGCTACTTCGCTTCTTGTCATTAATAAATATGGAAATGGAACGGCAAAAAGCGCCATCTGATCCTTTCCAAGAACAATCTTGGCCCTCAGAATATCATCCAAAAGTTTTTCGCCCTGCTGAAACGTCATATTCATCTTCCAGTTAGCTGCTGCAATCTGCTTTCTCATTCTTAGTTATGTTTTAATAATGGTTGAAAATATACTTTAAGATACTTTTTTCATTGTCGTTTACATCCTGTCCTTTTAATTTTTTCCAGGCAGCGATATCCAGGAGGGCTTTCTCAAAATCATAGCGATTCACGCCTTCACTTCCCCAGGAAAAACTGGGAATATATTTGGGTGTGAGCCCTGCACCAAAAACATTGCAACAAACTCCGATCACTGTACCCGTATTAATAGATGTATTTATTGCTGTTCGTGAATAATCTCCCATCATCACTCCACTTTTCATTCCTGCACCAATTTGGCCTTTGGGAGTCCATAACCGCACTTCTGAAGCATTGTTTTTCATGTTTGAGTTGCTGGTGCCCGCCCCCATATTGCACCACTCGCCCACAACCGAATCACCCAGGTAACCATCATGCGCTTTGTTGGAATAACCAAACACTACTGAGTTCTTTACCTCTCCACCAAATACACAGCCGGGACCCAGCGTTGTTGCCCCATATATTTTTGCACCCATTTTAAGCGTGGCGTCCTCACCCATGGCAAAAGGTCCACGGATCATACAGCCTTCCATGATCACTGCATTACGGCCAATATAGATGGGACCAGTAGAGGCATTCAGCATACTATGCTCCACAATGGCGCCTTTTTCAACAAATATGTTTTTTGGATTGATGAGCCTGTTAGTACGGGAAACAGGTTGGGATTTTCTTTTCCGGGTGAGCAATTCAAAATCTTCGCGGATGGCCCAGTCGTTCAGCTGCACAATATCCCAGGGATAATGAATGGCTTTTACATCCTGCTTGACGGTATAGGATTTTGTAACCCTGATCCTGTATTTCTCGCTGATCTCTTTCTTGCTCAAACGGAATATGATACCCGCATTCCCATTGGCAGAAATGAATTCACCATTCTTCAGCTTTTGCATTGCTTTCAGGAGCTTGAGGGAGGGAAGAACATTGCCGTGGATCATGTAGCAGGCGCCTTTGCTCAGGGCCTCATCCATATTTACGGATCGATCAAGGTCTTTGTAATCATCTTCTTTTCTGTCAAAAGAGGGGAGATCCAGCATTTTCTCCCATTTCTGACGAATGGTAAGAATACCTACCCGGATATCCTGGATCTGCCGTGTAAGGGTAAACGGCGACAGGTTTTCAGGCTGGCAGAACTCTTCAGTGAAAATGATCTTGTCCATCAATAGGATTGAAAGTGCTCAAAAGTAAAGCATTCATGGGAATCCCGATGGCTATCGGGAGGGGGTCTGCCTTCATAGCCTTTTTTAGGGCACGCCCGGTTATTAGGTAGGCTTGGTGGATGTAGTTTGCGATCCCAATAGCCCGCGGCAGACATTGGGAACCAGCCTACTCCATCCTGCCACGTAGAAGAAGCTCTACAAGGCACCAAACATTTTCATGACATTCGATTCACTGTTTAAACTATTTTTCTCGCCTCCTCCACTTCGTTCCTTTGCTCTACCCTATTCGTACTCATTTAATCCTAAAACCAATTCTTTATGCGCCAGCTTAAAATTTCCAAATCCATCACTAACCGTGAATCTCCGAGCCTTGAAAAATACCTCCAGGAGATCGGCAAGGTGGATCTCATTTCCCCCGATGAAGAAGTACGTTTAGCAGCATTGATCAAGAAGGGCGACAAACAGGCATTGGAGCGCCTCATCAAAGGCAATCTGCGCTTTGTTGTTTCTGTTGCCAAGCAATACCAGGGACAGGGACTGTCATTACCTGATCTGATCAATGAGGGAAATATGGGTTTGATCAAATCCGTGGAACGATTTGATGACACGAAGGGTTTTAAGTTTATTTCATTTGCCGTATGGTGGATCCGTCAGAGCATCCTGCAGGCAATTGCCGTGCATGCGCGCATGATCAGGCTGCCACTCAACAAGGTTTTATTAAATGGCCGTATCCAAAGAGCCCATTCAGCTCTGGAGCAGGAACTGGAAAGAACGCCCTCTGCAGAAGAATTGGCCGAGGTTATGAATATGGACCTGGAAGATCTGTCTGCCAGTCTTGCCATCAATAACCGTCATGTGAGCCTGGATGTTCCAATCTCTGAAGAAGAAGATGGTACATTGATGGATACGCTGGTAAACGCCAATGCGGAAAAAACTGAAGGAAATCTTTATCATAGCGATTCATTGAAAACTGAAATAAATCGCTCCATGAGTGTATTGACAGAAAGACAAAGGGAAACTTTATGTTACTTCTTTGGAATCGGAATTGATCGTCCCATGAGCCTGGAAGATATTGGTGAGAAATTTCATCTTACTCCTGAAAGAGTACGTCAGATAAAAGATAAAGCAATCACCAAATTGAGGACAACGCAGAATTTTGATCTGTTGAGAAGTTATCTTGGTGCCTAAAATGATTTGGCCCTTCGCAGTTGAAAATTTCAAAACCCCACGATTACAATATGCAATAATCTTTACTTTTTAGATAATAAGAATCTTAGAGACCACAATAAACAACGAAAAACAAAAAGGAGAAAGTAGCAATACTTTCTCCTTTCTTTTAGTCGACCCTGATACAGAGGCCTGAAATAAATGTTTAGCGGGTCCCAATTCGTTCACAGTTTTTTAATCTGCCATTTAACCTTTCTGTATAATCGCGCGTTAGCTTTATTATAATTTATAGCCATAATACACCAGGAATTAGAGCATCAGGCCTTCCATTTATATTGATCACCTGATGAAAAAGTAACCGATATTTTACCTGGGCAGGTAAAAAAGAAAACCCCCCGAAGAATCAGGAGGTCTTAAAGTATAGCCATGAAAAACAAAACTTTTATGCTAGAGCAGTAATATTCTGGTCTAAAGCTAAAAAATTATTTTTTCTTTTCATATTTCTTCTTGAATTTATCTATACGGCCGGCGGTATCCACGAGGACATTCTTGCCCGTAAAGAAGGGGTGTGAGGTATTTGAAATTTCCAGTTTAACCAGGGGATACTCATTACCATCCTCCCATTTTACTGTTTCCTTGGAATCTGCTGTAGAGCGGCTGAGGAAAGAGTGACTGTTACTCATATCCTTAAACACCACGAGGCGGTAGCTTTTTGGGTGAAGATCTTTCTTCATAATTTCCTGATTTTAAACGTTATACGGATTTTGCCGTACGATTTGTAATTAATAAATAGCGGGCAAAGGTAGGCACACTGCCCGGTTTATCCAAATAGTTTTACAGTAAGAGTGTTTAAAAAGTTTAAGAGGTTCAGGAAGCTTCCAAAGTTAAGCAGACAGGGTTGTCAAACAGGATCTGGTCAGATAGGCGTAAGAAGGGTAAAATACCAGTGTTGCCAGGCTGATTCTTGCGCGAGAAGGAGTTTCAGAAAATTTAACCGTTAAACTGAGGTAGGTTCTGGGCATAAAGTATAAGGGTAAAGGACTGCTGTCCAAAGCTCGAGATGAAAAATTAAGAGGTTTAAGCCAAAGCGGAAACTGGAAATCGCCCATTCCCTGGCTCCCACCTAACTTCTTAAACCTCTTAAACTTATCAGCCCATTTAAGCCTTATTTAAAAGACGAAAGCACCAAGTTTTGTTCATATTCGGGCTTTCGCCTTCCTATTAACATAACCCGATGCTTTCTGAAGTTGTTTCCATCTTTTGAAGGACTTCCACAACCTCTGTTGCTATTTCTGTTTCCAGAATTTCGCAACGATTGTACATTAAAGATATACCCCGGTACCCAGGGTTTCCAAATTTTTTACCACTTTGATTCCCACCTGTTTTGAACCGGATCCTGATTGGAAAAGTGCAAAACGGCAGCCTTATGCACAGCTTATGAACGCATGTTTTCGTATTGTAGTGGAATACCTAAACCCCAACCCTTGGCAGCCTGGATCACGGCCTGCAGATCATCAATCTTTTTGGCGGTGACCCTTACCAGGTCATCATTGATGGATGCCTGGACCTTCAGCCCTGAGTCCTTGATCAGTTTTACGATCTTTTTGGCATCCTCCTGCTTCAAGCCGTTCCGCACCTGCACTTCCTTTTTCCATGTTTTCCCGCTTTGGGCGCCTTCCTTTGACAGGTCGAAAGCCTCGGGAGCTATCCCCTGCTTGTGGGCCCGGCTTATCAGGACGTCCAGCAGCTGCCGCATTTTCATATCGTCATCGGTTTCCACTTTCAGCTTGAACTCTTTTTTATCGAGATCAATGACAACATGAGACCCCTTGAAGTCAAAGCGGTTGCTGATCTCCTTGGTAACTACGTTTACTGCATTGTCTAATGCCTGGGCATCTACTTTGCTGACGATATCAAATGAAGGCATGTGTGTGTGATTTAGGTTTCGTTAATAGTTGAAGAAGCAGTTGGTTCGGGACTGCGAAAATCGGAAGTAAATCGAAATGAGAAAATAAATATTTACTCCGAGCACCGAGGCTTCAGCAAATGGAGCTAACCAATGCTCACCAAAGGCGCTTGCGCCAAGGGTTCCGCGCACCAGCCAAATTACCTATAAACTGAAATTAACGCCTCCCATAATGCGTATTGGGTCCTGGGGCTGCCCATAATACAATTCGGTATCCTTACGGCTTAGATCCATATTGAAGCTTACACTCCTGTATCGCTGGTTAAGTGCATTAGTCACATTTGCATGAAGGGTAATATGCTTTGAGAGGGCATAACGGATGGAAAGATTCAACAAGGCATACCCTGGGATTGTCTGGCGCCTGATAACAGGACCTGTTGTGTCACTAATCCCGGATATCTGCTGCCTGCTCATTACCACAAGCCTTGGAGAGCAGAAAAAATTATTTATTTTCATGTCAGTGC
>JAJKIP010000315.1 GCA_021154405.1 Segetibacter sp.
GCGCTTCAACTTGCGCTCGACAAACCCGGCGCCACGCAAACTGCTTCTGTGAGATCGCCCTATATCTATGCAGAGGATAACTGGGTGGATGATGTAGAGCTAGCAACTGTTGCCGTGCATACAATGGTAAACCATTCTTTAAACGGAAGGGAAAATGGGTGCTATTTAGTAAAATCTTTAGACTACGCCAGACAGGAAAAGATTACTCCCTGGCTGGGAACAGATACTGCGGCACATTATCAATGGTATCCCTTTATTAACCTGGGCCACTATGAACTGGCAAAGGAATTGAAAACTAAAAAGAATGGTCCTGAAAATGAAGCGGGTTATCATAAAGATCCCGGGTTCTGGAACAATTTCGATACCGTGACTGGTTATTATAAAAAAGGGATTGAATCTGTCTGGAATAAAGCCCGTCAAAATGCTTTTTACCGGGGTGTTCCTTTTATCTGGTGCAGCAATAATCTCACTGCATCCTTTGCCATTCAATGTTACTGGTATCGTCAATTGAGCGACGATAAAACTTTTCTACCATTAGAACAAGCAAATTTCGACTGGCTGTTTGGTTGCAATCCCTGGGGTACAAGCATGGTGTATGGATTGCCATCATGGGGTGATACGCCTGTTGATCCTCATTCGGCATTTACCCATTTAAAGAATTATCCGATTGATGGAGGTTTGGTTGATGGTCCCGTGTATGGAAATATTTATAAAAATCTGATTGGAATTACGCTGAAGGATCCTGATGAATATGCTGAGTTCCAAAGTGACCTGGTGGTATATCATGATGATTATGGTGATTACAGCACTAATGAACCAACGATGGATGGAACGGCTTCCCTGATCTATTTGCTGGCTGCTAAGGAAAATGAAGCGGCACATTATACTGTAAAACCTCGAGTCTTCTCAATGCAGGCGACTTCCCAAAATTCTTTAAAGGATAAGTTTACCTATAGCCACGGCGGAATCATAAGAGGAGATTCTACCCAAAAAAAGATAGCATTGGTCTTTACAGGACACGAATATGCGGAAGGAGGAGATTTTATTGCTCAGACATTGAAACAACAGAAAACAAAAGCCTCTTTCTTTTTTACCGGCGATTTTTATAATAACCCCGAAAGAGATCAGTTAATCAATAAATTGAGGAAAGATGGACATTTCCTGGGTAATCATTCAGGTCATCATCTATTGTATTGCGACTGGAAAAAGCGAGACAGCCTTCTGGTAAGTCATGAAGAGTTTGACACTGACCTCTTTGGCCCTTATGAACGATTAGGACATTTGGCAGAAGACGTAAAGAATCCTTCTGGACCTTCCAAACCATTTAACCACTATTTTTTGCCACCCTATGAATGGTATAACGATTCTATAGCGGCATGGACAAAACAAAGAGGCATCCAACTCGTCAATTTTACACCCGGTACCCTCAGCAATGCCGACTATACATCTTTAAAAGATAAAAACTATCGAAGCAGCGAAACAATCTATAATTCAATTATCAATTACGAGAAATCACATCCGGCTGGATTAAATGGCTTTATTTTATTGATGCATATTGGAGCCGGCCCGGAAAGGATCGATAAATTTTATAAACGGCTTCCGGAGCTTGTAAAATACCTTAGCGGAAGAGGATATCAATTTCAAACAATTGATGAGCTGATAAAGACAAATTAATCAGGACAGCTTTTATAATTTGTTTTCGCGCGGAAAGCAAGGCAGAACATCTTTTTCGAAATATGGCGCCTGGTTGACCCAAAACATATAGCGCACTCTGAGAAAATCTTTAGCGAAAGCATGTAATAGTGGAACAATATTATTGTGCGATTTTCCGGCTTCAAGGTAACCCAGATCGACACCTGTTGTACCGGTGTAATTTCCATCCTGTATAGCAATACCAATAGGAACAGTATATTGTTCTTCGTGCATTAGGGTATAAGCATGGTTGAGTTGTCCTTTACTCGTTATCATTAAATCCGGACCACCAAGTCCAACTCCTATTTCCTGCGCATATTTATATATGCTACGCAAGTAGCCTTTATCGTTCCATGGCAGCCATTCTCCAGGTATAAAATTGGCGTAGATCATAGTGGCAGAAATTGGAAATGCCTTTTTTAAAGCAAGCATATTAGCTTTTAAACCGATTACATATTCCTGTTCAGTAAAACCCGGGTCTGTTTTCGAGGTTACTCCAATTGCCGTTTCCTGAAGATTTAAACCTTCTATCTTTCCGTCAAATTCTTTTCCCAATGCCTGCAGAAGCAAAGCAAATCGTTCTCTTACATTTTTATTCCAGCGTTTTGCTACCCATCCCTCAGGCTTTCCTTCATCATTATATTGTATTGTAGCTCCTCCATCATATTCCGCAGTGTTGAGGTAGTCAGGAGCTGCTTTATATTCAGGACTGAAAGTTGCATCCTGTAGCTGAATCCATAGTTTTTTCCCGAACTTCTTAAGGTATTCATAATCTTCCTTCAGTATGGAAAAATCATACTCTCCCTTTCGGACCTCAAAGTTTTTCCAAGAGTACATGATTTGAGCTCCTTTAAACATCGGATGATTAAGAAACGGATGGCCAATAATTGATTCTCTATCCCTCGAAAAATATACAAAGTGTTGAATGCTGTCTATTGGGATCGGACAAGTGGCGCTCAGATATTTTTTATAAGTGTTTACATATTTTTCTGAACGGTTTTGCGCTTCCTGAGCAAAACAGGATGTCCAGATTGCAATAGATGTAAGAAATAAAATAGCTGAGTAATTGAACCTTGATCTTCTTATTATCGATTTCATCCTGTGTTGTAATTTTTAAATAGTTAGTACAATTAACGATATCCCATAGCCTGCAATTCAAACAATTTGGCATAACCATTATTGGCTGCCAGCAGATCTTCATGAGTTCCTAATTCGGTGATCTGTCCATCGTCAAGTACTGCAATTCTATCAGCTATACGCACAGTAGAAAAACGGTGTGAGATAACAATACCGATACGCCCCCTAAGATTTTCTTTTAATTCCGCAAAGATGGATGCTTCAGCTTCGGGGTCCAGAGAGGAGGTAGGTTCATCCAGTATCCAGATATCGGCATTTCTATACATGATACGTGCGAGGGCAAGACGTTGCCATTCCCCACCAGAGAGATCATGTCCTCCTTCGAATAATCTTCCTACTTTTGAATCAAGCCCATTGGCCATTTTCCTTACCAGTTCATCACTGTGTGAATCTTTCAGGGCTTTCCTGATACGCTTGTCATCCACTTCATCATAAGGCCAGCCCATCATCACATTCTCACGTACCGTTAATTCATAATTAGCATAATCCTGGAACAATACCCCGATACGGCTTCGCAATACTTCCGGGTCCATTTCCTTAACATCAATTCCACCAATACATACTGCTCCTTCCTGTGCATCATAGAACCGAAGCAATAATTTGACCAGCGTGCTCTTTCCTGCCCCATTTTCACCCACAAGAGCGATCAGCTCTCCTTTATTTATATCCAGGTTTAATCCTTTTACAGCAGCGCCTGTACCACCAGGATAGGAAAAACTTACATTGTTGAATTGTATCCCTTCAATAGGTCCATCAGGTATTACGCGAGGATGCTGCGGGATGGGAATTAACTGTTCTACAGTAAGAAATGAAAAATAATCTTCCAGAAAAGTAGTGTGCTGATCAACTGCAACGAACGTGCTTGATATTTGTCCCAATGTTGCTGACACCGAAGAAAATGCTCCTATCACCAATACAATATCTCCAGGATGGAGAGTCCCATTTATGCCACGCAGGGATACAAATATATAAGCAAGCGCAAGGGTAGTAGCCGTTACAATACCACTGACGATGGATATGCGGGTACCCGAACGAAACATTTGTTCCCGTTGCCTGAAAAGGTCTTCAGATAATTTCCTGTGCCTTTTAAGCAGGTAATCCGCCAATGTGTTTGCTCTTATCTCCTTGGTAGTACGGGATTCTGCGAGGAGTCCAGCGATATATCCTCTTTCGCGTTCCTCAGGGGTTTCTTTGTAAAAGAACTTATACATTTTTGATGTGACGCGACTTTCAATGACCAGCGAAAGAACGGCAGCTCCCAATGCCAGTACTACTAATATATAATGCAGGCTTGCCAGCAGGCCGGCCATTGCGATCAGTGTTACAATATTTCCAGACAATCCCAATACTGACCATGTCAGATCCCCGGGCCTCCATGATACATCACGTTTTGCGCGAGCTAGTCGATCATGCCAGTCAGAATTATCAAAATGCCCAAGGTCAACCTTCGACGCTTTTTCCAAAAGACGGCGTTCTGCTTCAAGCTCTACCCGGCGTACATATAAATTCCTGCCATACCCCAAATAAGCGCCTACGGTACGCTGTACCGCCAATGTTACCCATATACCGATAATGATTGGAAGAACATCCATAAATGTCACCGTATGGCCCTGTGCAAACGCGATCTTGTTTACCAGCATTGCACCCAGTAAGACTGCAATGGGAGCCATTACAGCATTGAATATCCCTACAGCAGTATATCGGATAAATAGACGGTGAGATGCGGCCCATGCAAGAGAAAGCCCATGCCTGAGGTTTTTCTTCACGCGGGAGATCCGCCCTTTTAGTCGCGATTGGTTAGCTTTCATTAATACAATTTAGGATTTTTCTACAAGCTACCGCGACAGTGCTACCGTTCGGGAAATGACTCCTCCCGATTGTTTATCTCCATTAGCCTAATAGAAATTAGTTCCTGGATAAACTCCCCTTAAAATTGATCTTGTGCTGATTACTACTGTCAGATCAAAACTGATGTGTAGATTTTTTAATTAAAAATGCATTGACATGCTTAAGAAAATTACATTTTGTGTGATATTACTTCTGCCACTGGGAATTATGGCAGGGAATACACAGGCGGCTATCACCTCATCAGGTAGTGATAGTAAAGGGGCAGGGGGCTTTGTATCCTGGAGCGTTGGACAAGTGGCTTACACCAGTTTCACAGGAAAAGGAGGAGCAAATACAATATCTGCTGGTGTACAACAGGCTTATACCATTTCAGTAATTGGATTGAGAAGCACAGTTAACTTCTCCTTTTCAGTTTATCCGAATCCTACTGCTGACAATCTCATCCTGGAAGCACCCAATTTTAAAACGGGTAAAATAACTTATCGGCTTCTTGATCTGAAGGGAACCATACTGAGATCTGATTTTATTTCTGGTAACAGAACAGAGATCAATACCAGCACACTGCCTTCTTCTACCTATATCCTACAAATCATTCAGGAAAATAAACAGATTCAATCATTTAAAGTCATTAAAAACTAACCACCATGAAAAGAATATTCACTCTTTTAACCACCGTATTATTAGCAGTCTGCCTTTATAGTCAGTCGCCTCAAAAACTGAGCTACCAGGCAGTAGTACGCAATGCCAGCAATGATCTCGTTACCAATTCTCCCATCGGAATTCGCATCAGTATCCTGCAAGGTTCATCAAGTGGTACAGCAGTTTATATTGAAACACAGACAGCCAGTTCCAATCAAAATGGATTGATAAGTATTGAAATTGGTGGAGGCACTGCAGTTACTGGAATTTTTAGTGCCATCAGCTGGGCTGCCGGACCTTATTTTCTAAAAACAGAAATTGATCCTGCAGGTAGTACTAACTATAGCATTGTTGGAACAAGCCAGTTGCTGAGTGTGCCCTATGCTTTATATTCTGAACTGGGAGGCTTTAATGTAAGGAAGTTGCATCAGGTGGATGAGCTTAACCTTATTATGACAGGCACTATTGGTCCCAACGTTTTCGGTTCCTCAACAAATATTGGTGATATTACTCCGTACAAGGGACTTATACTTGAATGGAGAATGAATAACAGGCCTGAAGTTTTCCATCAGGTTATCTACCTGTCGCCACGGGATAAAGACATCATATTGGGAAGAATACCAAAACCAGCCAGTTATCCAAGAAGATATACTACAATCCTGGCGGACGGTTTTGGTACAATGATGTGGTTGGGTGTTTCCTTAGAAGGTACTCAACTCTATTTATCTACGAATTCAGTTGCAAACCCAACACCCAGGTTGCAACGAATTTTTGGTATTTTATAGACAGGTTCACTTTTAAATGAATAAAGCTTCAGTTATTGACTGAAGCTTTATTCATTTAAAAAGGGGCTAAAATTAGATACGCATTTTTTCATAAAAGAATAACCTATACGGTCACAGGCTTTGAAAGCATAAATAAAGAGAGCGCACCTATCGCCATTACAGTATCGCGGACTGCCACATCATAATATTGTCCAGTCATTACCAGGTTGAC
>JAJKIP010000316.1 GCA_021154405.1 Segetibacter sp.
TGAAGGTGGCCCTTTTCAATTTGGTCTCACAGGAATTGTTTGTTTGGCTGGCACTTTACTTTGAAAGCAAAAGATTATTTTCTTTTATTTTTCCAAAGTCGGAATTGTCGGGGCAGTTGAGGTTGGAACCTTACCTACCATCTTTTGAATATTAGTAGCTGAATCGAGATGGGTATGCAGAATTTTTAAATTGTCGCTTGCCAGAGATTTTATTGACTCATGTTTACCATTGGTTGCCTCGCGTTCAAATTCGCTTATATCTTTTTTATGATCATCTATCATCATATCGATATACGCTTGATCAAATGCAGTGCCCTTTTTCTTTTTAAGGTCATCTTTTTCTTTTTGCTGACTTCTGGAGATGGAATCGGGCAAGGTTAAATTTGCAGATGAAGCAAGAGCTTTGAGTTTTTCCAACCCTTCTCCATGATCTTTTATCATCATAGACCCAAAACGCTTTACCCGTTGATTGCGTGCATTAGACTGTGCCAGTTCTCCCAATTGCACTTCCATCATTGCACCACTTGCTGCATTAACCAGGAAATCGGCATCTGCCTTGGAAGGAACTTTGGAAGAATCAATATTGGCTGTAGAGTTGATTTGGCTATCAATCTTTTCTGCATTTTCTTTTTTTGCATCCTTAACTGAATCTGGAGAACCACAACTGAATAAAAGTATAAAGGTTGCTGATATATAATAATATTGAAATAGCTTTTTCATAATGATCGCTTTAAAAAAAATAAAAACTCAAACCCTGTGCCATTAAAAAAAAGAATCACCGCAATCTCGGGAACCAGTTTATTCACTAAATATCTCTGATTCCTGTGATTACGGGGCATATAGAAAGGCTTACTTTATTTACAATGGTTTAAAACATTTCATATTGCTTTCCAGTTTATCAAAAGATTCATTCCATCCCCTTCCACAATCGTCATGTGCTTCTTCTGGTATTCCTTCATGGTGTTCACTCAATTTGGTTGCGCGATGAAGAATTACTACTAACTTCTTGCTAACCATCAGTTACCTTCAGGTTATTCATAGACAATTTACCGTGTAATCTCGGTGTATTTTCCGTTTATCCTCCGTGAATCTTCCGTTTAAAACGGAAGATATACCGATAATCTACGGAGAATATACTAAATTTATAGGGAGTATAGTAAGTAGATAACCAGTACTTGACCTATAAATAGCTTATGGCAAGAATTAAAAACAATCCCCTGATCAAGGGCGCTTCCGGTAAAATTGCCGGAGATATCGTTTACAAAACCTATTACGATAAGAACGTTATTTCGAAAGTTCCCGATATGAGTAAACGGGTACTGAGTGAGAAACAGATTTTGTGGAATAAAAGAATGGTCGGGGCTAATGCTTATGCAAGCTGGTTTTATGAATCGGAAGAAAAGAAAATAAAAGCACGAATCAGGTTGAAATTACCTCAGCATAAATCTTTGTACCATGCATTGGTAAAGGAGTACCTGGACAAGAGTAAGGGTAGCAGGGAGGAGTTTGAAAAATTTATTGCAACGCTTGAATGATTTCAGAGTTTTCTTTAATTGGAAAGACGCTCTGATCATTTCTGCTTCCTCATCGGTAAGCATTTCAATATTTTAATTTCAGTACGCTATTTTCTCCTCGCTTTTTTTATTGTTCATGCCCAGTTAACTTCGCCCTATCAATCCCACTTCATGAACGTATTTCACTACGGAACCGATCAGCTAACGATTGGAAAAATTATAGCAATTGCCAACGGTTCTCTTAAAGCAGTACTGGATGAACCTGCACTCAAAAAAATAAATGCAAGCCAGCGGCATGTTCAACAAATTGTTGCAGATAATAGAACCGTCTACGGAATTAATACAGGATTTGGCATTTTATCAAATAAATCAATTTCTCCAGAGGATACCCGAACGTTGCAACATAAGATCCTTCAAAGCCATAGTGTAGGAGTCGGCGATCCAATCCCGGCTGAGATCGCCAAATTGATGATGATCTCTAAAGTGCACTCACTTGCCCAGGGGTATAGTGGCGTACAACCAGAAACTTTGCAAAGAATCTGCTGGCATATTGAAAATGATATTCTTCCGGTCGTCCCGGAAAAGGGTAGTGTTGGTGCCAGTGGTGACCTGGCCCCCCTCGCTCATTTATTCCTTCCACTTATTGGTTTGGGTGAATGCTATTATAAAGGAGTAAGAACTAATACTGCCATCATATTAAAGAAAGAAAATAAGAACCCCATTCAACTTGGACCCAAGGAAGGGCTTGCATTGATCAATGGCACTCAATTCATACTTAGTTATGCAGTCAAAGGAATTCAGCGAATGCATAATTGCCTGGAAGCAGCAGATATTATTGGCGCCATGAGTCTCGAAGCGCTCACAGGTACAAAAGCTCCTTTTGATGAACGCCTGCATGCACTTCGTCCATTCCAGGGAAATATCCTGGTTGCAAACAGATTGCGTGAATTGTTACATGATTCCGCCATCATGCAAAGCCATGTTGATTGCGGACGTGTACAGGATCCTTATTCACTTCGCTGTATGCCTCAGGTGCATGGCGCTTCCCGCAATGCCTGGTTGCATTTGAAAGATTTGACTGAAACAGAATTGAATTCAGTAACTGATAATCCGATATTGCTTGGTGCTAATGATACCATCAGCGGAGGTAATTTTCATGGACAACCTCTTGCGCTTCCTTTAGACTATGCCTGTTTTGCTGCAGCTGAAATAGGGAATATCTCTGACAGAAGATGCTATTTGCTCCTGGAAGGAAACTGGGGATTGCCCTTACTACTAATGAAAGATGTTGGCCTGAATAGTGGATTCATGATCCCTCAATATACTACAGCAGCCCTGGTAACTGAAAATAAAACCCTTTGTTTTCCGGCAAGCGCGGATAGTATTCCAACATCGCTCGGACAGGAGGACCATGTTAGTATGGGAAGTATCAGCGGAAGAAAATTAAATCAGGTATTAGATAATCTTGAATATATACTGGCCATTGAATTAATGACTGCATGCCAGGCAATTGAATTCAGAAGACCGTTAAAGAGTAGTGCAATTCTTGAATTTGCGCATGATTATGTTCGACAATTTGTTGGATTTGCATCCGAGGACCGTATATTCGCAAAGGATATTAATGATATAAAAGCGATACTTTCGAATTTCAGCTTCGTTTCAAAAGTAAATTCGTTCGCTCAGACAACAGGTGCTAACCTCCAGGATACCACAGAAAGATTCCAGATCCTTTGAACATAAATAAAAGACAAGCAGCACTTAATAAAGTTGTCTTGTCCAGTAGGATAGCCAGTGAAAAACAAGCCAATTTTCGTAACTAACTGCTTGATTCGTATACTAACTTGCTAATGAAAGAGAGTTCACAAAGGCTTGAAGCAGTCCTTATGGAAGGACTGCAGCATAATGATGAGCAATCGCTCGCTGCTCTGATGAAACTATATTATGCTGATTTGTATAATTATGCGTCCAGGTTCACAAAGGATAGCGGATTAATCAAAGATTGCATTCAGGAAGTTTTCATCAGTCTCTGGCAAAGAAGAGAAACAGCAGGGACTATTTTATCCCCCAAGTATTATTTTATCCGCGCAATTAAGAACAAGGTCCTTAAATCACTTCACAAACTCAATCGAAAAAAAGTTTCGGATGAACTGCAGGAAGAATATGATTTCTTTCATGAATTCTCAATTGAACGGGTCATCATTGAAAAACAGATCTCGGAAGAAAAGGCAGATAAATTGCGCAAGACACTGACACTCTTATCCAAAAGACAAAAAGAGATCATCTACTTAAAGTACTATCAATACCTGGACCATGGGCAGATCGCTGAACTGATGAATATTAGCCGGCAGTCCGTTTATAATCTCCTTCACGAGGCCATTTTCAAGCTGAGAAGCCTTTGGCATACCGAGTTCGTTACAGAATATTAAAAAAAACATTTTAAAAACCCAGTAGGAACCCTGAAATCAGGGAACTTATTGATATATACCTCTTGGCATGAAAGAATTCCGGTTGTTTGATATCTCCGATTTTGTGATGGATGAGGATTTTATACGCTGGGTAAGCAAAAGGGAGAAATCAGACAATGATTTCTGGAAAAACTGGTTGCGTCAGCACCCAGACAAACACATGGTTGTTGCTGAGGCCAGGAGAATTCTTGAATCTATTGGTACCGAACAAGCTTCGGTTTCCGACCACGAATTGCAGTCAGAAGTAGATCGTCTTTTACATACTATCCAGGAACAGAAAGAACTCCCTTCAATAACACCTCACCGTACTTCAATTAATAAATGGTGGTATGCCGTTGCGGCTACCGTAATGCTCGCACTTGCCGCAACTGCAGTATTTGTATTGCATAATGGGCGTAATGCAGCTAAAAAATATTCCTACGATTTAATTGCTCCCTCTAAAGGCCTTATCGAAAATGTTAATACATCTGAAAAAACTGTTACGGTTAAACTTCCTGACGGGAGCACAGTTAATATAGCTCCTCACAGTCGCATTGGGTATACCAACAATTTTGATAATGGAGAAACCAGAGATATTTATTTATCCGGAGAGGCTTTCTTTAATGTTACAAAAAATCCGGCACGTCCTTTTCGTGTTTTCGCCAATGAGATAGTGACCAAGGTGCTGGGTACAAGTTTCAGGGTCAGATCGTTTGAAAAGGATACGGTTATACAGGTTACAGTGCGTACGGGCAAAGTGAGTGTCTATTCTCAAACTGCCGCAGGAACAGATATAAAAGAAATTGCCCAGCCTTATCACCTTGGTGGTATCATTTTAACTCCTAACCAGGAAGTAGTTTATCAGAAAGAGAAGGAAAAATTCCAGAAAGTTTTATTGGATAATCCATTACGTATACGTCCCGAACCTCCAGAACAAACCATGTTATATGAAGATGCTCCCATCGAAAAAGTATTCAGGGAAGTTGCAGATAATTATGGTATTAGTATCGTGTATGACAATGATATACTAAAGAAATGCACGGTTACTGCTGACCTTAGAAAAGAGCCTTTTTACAACCAGCTTGTGTTAGTGTGCAAAGCAATTGGTGCCAGTTATGAGATTATTGACGGGCAGGTAGTGATTCAGTCGAATGGTTGTGAATGATGAAATGAAATAAACTAGTTATCGGTACAGTTCTGTAAGGAACATATTTATACACGTTGCTTAAAAACCAAAATGATGCCGTTATGAAAAAAAATAATGTCGCGAGGCAGTCCATTATGATGTATTTAAAAGGATTGCTGTCATTATTACTATTAGTTAGCTGCTCAAACTTCAGTCTCGCCAATCCCGGGAACGGGGGTGATGTTCTTGACAAGAAGATCAGTCTTATTGTTGAACAGAAGGAAGTGAAATCCATTCTTGCTGAGCTCAGCAAACTCGCTGAAATTAAATTCGTTTACAGTTCTCAAAGGATTCCCTGCAAGAAAAAAGTATCCCTGCAGGTACATGACAAGAAATTGAGTGAGGTGTTGAACTCATTGTTCATTCCACTTGATGTATTGTATTATGTATCTGGCAGCCAGATCGTGCTGATGAAAAAGGGAGATGAAAAGGAGAGCATGGAAAAGCTGGTTAGTCAGCCGGAAGGTCAAATAACGCAGGAGTTGTTTTATAAAAACATCACCGGAAAAGTTTCCAATGATAAAGGAGAGGCCCTTGCAGGTGTCTCCATTACTGTAAAAGGGACCAGCCGTGGCACAACTACCAATGCGCAGGGATTTTTTTCCATTGACGCTGAGACTGGTGAAACTCTTTCATTCACGATGATCGGATTTAACGTTTATGAAGTAAAGGTGGGTAGTGACAATAATGTTGCGGTACAATTGACACCGGTTGTTTCCAATATTGATGAAGTGGTAGTAGTAGGGTATGGTACACAGAAGAGAAGTTCTCTGACTGGTGCGGTTTCTACTGTTAACAGCAAAACCCTGAATGAATTACCCGTTGCAGGAATAGATCAGGCGCTGCAGGGAAGAGTGGCTGGTCTTTCTATCACAAATAACGGTTCTCCAGGTATGGCTCCAATTATCGCCATCCGCGGTATCAGCTCTATCACTAATGTAAGTGACCCACTATTTGTTATCGATGGATTTCCAACGGGTAATCTTGGCCTGTTTGATGCAAAGGATGTTGAATCAGTAGAGGTATTGAAAGATGCCAGTGCAGCCGCGATCTATGGTTCAAGAGCTTCAAATGGTGTGATTATGATCACAACAAAAAAAGGCAAAAAGGATGGACGCGCCACTGTAGCGCTCGATTCTTATATCGGTATGCAAAGCCCATCAAAAAAAATTGATTTGCTCAATACGCAACAATACCTGCAATATGCGCAGGCATTATTAGGTACAACTGCGTTTAATGCCATTGGAAGGCTTCAATCAGCCAATTTCAACCAGCCAATTTATGCAGGTGCTACACAAACCTTTGCGCAGACAAATACTGACTGGCAGGATGAGTACTTTGTAAAGAATGCTTTGATCACCCAGCACAATGTTTCCATTAGTGGTGGAAATGAGGTATCCCGGTTTTATACATCAGCTGGATATTTCAATCAGGATGGTATTGCGCAGGGATTAAATTTCGAAAGAGGAAATTTCAGACTCAACTCAGAACATACAATTAGTAAAGTATTCACTTTTGGTGAAAACCTTTATCTCGCATATGGTAATCAGCGTGTAGATGGAACGGGTGGTAATCGTTCTCCATTAACTAATGTGGTGAGAATGCTCCCTTATATTCCAGTAAAAGATCCTACCAAAGCTGGTGGCTTCCGTGGACCAGAAACAGCATTTGATGGTTCTGACCCAACCAATCCGGTTGAGGCTGCTTTACTCAATGAATCTTACTTCAAAACATTAAAGATCCTTGGAAGCGCCTATATTGATGTTAATTTCACTTCATGGCTTAAATTCAGAAGCACTTTTGGAACCGATTACACAAACCAGTATAATCCGAAATACCTGCCCATCTTTAATGATGGAGGTACTTCAAGCAATGCATCTGCCGTGATCAATAATCGTCGCCAGATATGGACCACACTTTTATATACCCAGCAACTGACCTTCGACAAAACATTTGGAGATCACCATGTTAATGTGACAGGAGTTTACGAGCAACAGGGCCAAAAACTGGATGATGTAACAAGTAGCGGAAATCAGTCTACCAATGCAATCAAAACCTTACAGGGTGCGTCCAATATTGCTACCACTTCAAGAATGGAGGAAAACCTGATTAAATCGTTAATAGGTCGTTTAACATATGATTTTGCTGGCAAATATTTATTTAGCGCAAGTATAAGACGGGATGGATTGTCCGTGTTTGCTACTGGTCATAAATACAAAAACTTCCCTGCAGTTTCAGCAGGATGGCGCCTTGACCAGGAAGATTTCATGAAACAGGTCCCATCCATTTCTGAACTAAAGCTAAGGGCAGGATATGGTTTAACTGGTATCAATGGTGTTTTATTGGGTAACTATATAACAGATGCGACAGTTTTAACCAACAACACAATATATCCTTTTGGTAATTCGCTTTCTGCCAATGGTTCCTATTATAACACGCTTTCGAATCCTAATCTTGAGTGGGAAGTAACAAAACAGTTAAATATCGGACTCGACCTGGGACTTTGGAGAAATAAACTGACGCTGACTGCAGAATACTTTAGAAGAACAACCGATAACCTGATCATTAATATTCCTTTCCCTACGTCATTTGGATTTGGTGATGGTGGAAATGTACCTACCAATGCAGCTGGTATGAATAACCATGGATTTGAATTCCAGTTGGGCTATCATAAGAGAACTGGAGCATTTAAATGGGACGCCAGCGGTTTAATGAGCATCATCCGCAACAAGGTTACCAGCCTCAATTCTGCCAATTCTTCTTACCGTGCAGGCGCTGATGCAGATTTCGGAAATGGCGATATTACCAATACAGTAGTCGGTCAGCCGATTCAATCCTTCTATGGCTGGATTGTAGATGGAATCTTCCAATCTGCAGCTGAAGTAGCTGCGAGTCCGGTACAGGTTTCAGGTGCGACCGCCCCTGGTGATTTAAAATTCCGCGACATCAGTGGTCCTAATGGAAAACCAGATGGGGTTATTACAGACGCTGACAGAACCTTTATTGGCAGCTATCTTCCCAAGTTCACTTATTCATTGAACTATTCTGCCAACTACATGAATTTTGATGCAAGTATATTCTTCCAGGGAGTACAGGGCAATAAGATTTTCAATGCAGAAAGGGTGATCAGAGAAGGTATGATCCGGCTCTTTAATTCAGGTACAGAAGTATTGAAAGCATGGACCCCAACCAATACAAAGACCGATGTTCCGCGTGCAGTCAATGGAGACCCTAACCAGAATGCCCGTGTATCCACACGCTGGATAGAGGATGGATCTTATCTGCGACTGAAGAATATCATGATCGGATATAATTTCCCGGCAACAGGTATTCTTTCAAACCTGGGCAAAGGAGTGGTAAAACGTCTCAGAGTTTATATATCGTCTCAAAACCTGTTCACTATAACTGATTATAAAGGATGGGATCCTGAGATAGGTGCAGTAAATACCAAGTCTAATCGGACCCTCACCACTGGTATAGATTATGGCCAGTATCCTTCAGCCCGATCATACCAATTTGGAATCCAGGCTGGTTTTTAACGAATTGACATAACTACAAAACGTTGCATATGAAACATAGAATAACTTATAAATTGATTGGCTTCATCGTGTTATTATTTGTTCTTCCAGTAATTTCCTGTGATAAGAATCTGGATAAGCACGATCCCAATTCAATTGTTTTATCTCAATATTATAAAACCGCTAACGAATTACTGGGTGGAACGAATGCAATCTATTCAGTTTTGCATGGTGGCAACCTGGTAGGACGCGAATGGTTTTTCCTTCATGATACAAGGAGTGATGATGACACTTCAGGTGGGTCCCAATTGGAAGCTCCCCGTGGACAGCTGCTGAGAGGAGTTCACGACCCTACAAATTCCGTTATGAACTCTGTATGGAATGCTTTATATACCCAGATTCATCGTGCCAACACTGTGATTTCGAATGCACCAAATGTAAGCGATAACACCGCTTTACGTGATCGTTGTGTAAATGAAGCCAAATTCCTGCGGGCCTGGGCTTATTTTGAACTTGTAAGCCAATGGGGTGCTGTACCACTGTTTACAAAGCCTGCTACAGGTGCTGATTCATACCAGCCAAGAGCCAAAGAAGACGATGTATATGCATTGATCATTGCTGATCTTACCGCTGCCGCTGCGGGGCTTCCTGGTAAATCAGGAATTGAAAAAGGACGAGCTACCAATGCAGCTGCCAATGCCCTATTGGGCCGGGTACTGATGCAAAAAGGTGATTATGCAGGCGCAAAAACCGCTCTATTGAAGATACCTACCAGCGGTGCTGATGGGTATAGCCTGCAGAGTAGATATCTTGATAACTTTGAAGCAGGTGCTTCAACTCCAACAGATGGTGGAGCAGTAGACGAATCATTTGAATTTAATAATGAAAGTATTTTTGAAGCTATTTATTTTGATAAAGGCAACAA
>JAJKIP010000317.1 GCA_021154405.1 Segetibacter sp.
ACCGAATGGTAAATTAATATACCGAACTTGAAGAAATCTCTTCTAATAAGTTGCGATTGGGGTACATCTCAATTCAGGCTAAGCCTTGTAACCATGGAAACCCAGAAGGTTATAGCAAATATCACCACATCCGACGGCGTGGGTGTCCTATTCAGGAAACTTAAGGATTCACAGAAATTTTTAAATGAATCTCAAGAGAATTATTATCTGGGTTTCTTACAGGCGCAAATAAATAGATTGCATTACAACTTTATTGATTCACTAGATGATGTTCCGGTAATTATTTCCGGAATGGCATCCTCCTCCATAGGAATAAGGGAATTGAAATATGCTCAACTGCCATTTAAAACCTCTGGAGATGATATAATTACCGAATGGATAAGCCCTTCAGATAATTGTGCCCATCCGGTACAGTTAATATCGGGAGTTGCAAGCTGCAGTGATGTGATGCGAGGTGAAGAAACACAGCTAATTGGCATCCAACATTTACTCGACAGCGGTAATAGTGGCGAATGCCTTTATATTTTCCCAGGCACCCATTCAAAGCACATAACTGTAAAAGATAATAAAATTTGTGACTTCCGAACTTATATCACGGGTGAATTATTCTCGATTCTTTGTAACCACAGTATATTAAAGGGTTCAGTTGTACAGGCAACTAATAGTTCAATAAATGAGAATCAAAAGCAATGCTTTATTAAAGGAGTAAATGCGGCAGGGAAATCCAGCCTGCTGAATAAATTGTTTACTATTAGAACCAACTATCTGTTTAAGAAATTTTCAAAAGAATTAAATTTTTATTTTCTAAGTGGCTTATTAATAGGAGAAGAGTTGCGCCAGATCCAACCTTCAGACAAAACAATATTTGTAGCTGCTGGGGAATTGATGCAAGTATTATACAAAACAGCTCTTGATGTGTTGGGTTTTTCCGGTAATAGCACAATTGTACCCTCAGAAACTGTTGAGAAGGCTGCCTTAGTTGGACAAATGGAAATATTCAAAAAAAATTAAGTAGTGAATAACAGACTGAAAAATATTGATCATTTTAAGGATGCTCCGATTGTAGGAATTATTCGAAACTTATCTTCCCCTGATTTATTAGAAGTATTATCTATCTATTATGAATCTGGTTTAAGGCTTATTGAGATCACTATGAATACGCCTGGAGCCGTTGATTTGATAAAGCTTGCTAATAAATATTTTAGCAAAAAATTAGTTATTGGTGCCGGAACAGTTTGTACAAAGACTGAACTGGTAAATTCTTTAAAGGCCGGGGCCCGGTTTATTGTTACACCGGTTTTAGATGAAACTATTATAAATGCCTGCCTTAAAAAAGATATTCCAATTTTCCCTGGCGCTTTTACACCTACGGAGATATACAAAGCATGGTCTTCCGGCGCTTCCTTAGTTAAGGTTTTTCCCAGCACATCTTTGGGAGTACAGTATATAAAAGATATCAAAGCACCGTTAAATACCATTGAATTAATGCCTACAGGAGGCATAGATCATAAGAATATTGCGTTATTTTTTCAGGCTGGTGCTGCTGCCGTAGGAGTTGGCAGTAAATTATTTGACAAAGCTATGATAACAGAGAAAAACTGGAATGGCTTAATGAATCACTTCGTAACATACATTAACGCATTAAAAAATACAGGCAAGACCTCATTTTTAAAGAATGTGAGCAAGTAATGTTGCAATTGGAGAAAAATATAACAAAAGAAAAAATCAAATGGCTGTTTTTGTCATTTGCATTTCTTGCCACCGTATTGAATTATTTAGACCGGCTTGCTTTCAATTATTTAAGTGCGAGTGGCGACCTTAGAAAGTTAATACCTGATGATTCATTTGGTTACATCGCAACAGCTTTTTTTATAGCTTACATGATTTCGAACCTTGTTTCAGGTTTTATCATTGATAAATTAGGAACACGATTAGGTTATTCACTTTGCATGACCTTCTGGACAACTGCAGCAATTTTACATTCTTTAGCAAGACTTCCTTTTCACTTTGGAATATGCCGTTTTTTGCTTGGTCTTGGTGAAGCTGGAAACTGGCCCTCTGCTATTAAACTTACTGGAGAATGGTTTCCACCTGAAGAAAGATCAACAGCAATTGGAATTTTTAACAGTGGAGGAGCTATAGGTGCCATAGTAGCCCCTCCATTTATCAGTTGGCTGGGGATCACCTATGGATGGCAAACAACATTTATCGTTATTGGCTTATTAGGATACTTATGGATTGCAGGATTTTGGTTCACCTATTATACCCCTGCCCAATCATTAAAAGAATCAAAGGCTCCGATCATACCGCCACTCAAATTAATAAAGACACGGTTTGTATTTTGGTTCGCCATATCGAAAGTCTTTATGGACCCGATCTGGTATTTTATTACCTTCTGGACTGGACGTTATCTTGTTGATGTTCATGGCTGGGGCCTGGATAAAATTGCAAAGTTTGCAATGATTCCTTTCATAGCAGCAGATGCAGGCAACATTCTTGGCGGTTTATTTACACAATTCGTTATCAAAAAAGGGTTGCCTGTAGCAAAGGCTAGAAAATTCTCGGTGGGATTATTTGGCTCCATATTGGCTTTATCGCTTATAGTCGGTCCATTAGTTATATTTAATCCTGCAACAGCAATCATAGTCTTAAGTATTTCCAGTTTTGGATATGCAGCTTACACTTCCAATTCAATGGCCTTCCCAGGTGATGTTGTGCCAAAAAGTGCTACAGCTTCTGTTTGGGGGCTTGCGAGTGTTGGTGCTGGTCTTGGAGGTTCGATATTTCAATCACTTTCGGGGATCACATTAAAAAGTATCTCAAAGAGCCACAATTACAGCTTCGCCTATAATACGGTATTCATCGGGTATGGAATTATGGCATTAATTGGCCTTTCTATCGTATTATTTGTTATGGGACCTTTGAAAAAAAATATGGCCCTGTTTGACTACGTAAATTCAAAGGATAACGCCTAAGCTTACAGACTTCAAAATGCAAATTGCCTCTGGGGCTGCCTTTTTTTCACCCAATATAGGGGGAAGATCGCTCCCAAGTGCCTAAAACTATTAGCCCTACCCATACACCTCTTCAATTCATCCAAATTCAATGAATTCTTACAAAATATGATAATGACTAAACGACTTCGAATAATTTACAAAAATAGTCTAATGTTCGCGATACGCTCCATCAAGAAAAAAAAGGCATACATCATAAACATTTTTATGTTCTTGATCAGTATTTCTCCTTCACTTACTTTAACAGCTTTTGGTCAACCGCCTTTTGAAAGCACACTACTTACAGGAACTGATGATCTATCCGTACTCATGGTTCAGGGAATTGATAGATACCTGACATTGAAAACCCAGGAATTAAAACAGGAGAGACATAATTATTGGAAATATGATTTTTCTTCTGCGCAATCTTTTGAGCGTTCAACTCAGCAAAATCGTGACTTATTATCTGAAAGGCTGGGAATTGCAGATAAGCGTGCTTCACCCGATTTGGAAATCCTGACAACCAAATCCCTAAAACAATTAAAAATAGATAACAAAGAATCAATCCTATATTCCGTGAGGTGGAAAGTTTTGGATAATCTATGGGCTGAGGGTATATTAATACTACCAAAACAAAAAATCGCAGCCAGGGTAATTATGATCCCGGATGCTGATATTGTCCCCGAGGTTCTAGCTGGATTTAAAAATCTGAGGGGAGCTGGATGGGGATCGGCACTTCGTCTGGCAAAAGCCGGTTGCCAGGTTCTCATACCCACACTTGTGAATAGGCAGGATACTTTTTCCGGAAGTGAAATACTAAATCATTTTACTAATCAACCCCATCGTGAATGGCTTTATCGCCAATCTTATGAATTAGGAAGACATATTATTGGCTACGAATTGCAAAAAATCTTTGCCGCAATCGATTGGTTTCAGTCTGAAGATCATACTCAGGAATCTAAGGTTCCTATAGGTGTTGCCGGATATGGGGAGGGCGGAATGCTTGCCTTATATGCTGCAGCAATAGACAGACGCATAACCTGTACAATTGTTAGTGGCTATTATAACGAAAGGGAACAATTGTGGAGTGAACCTATATATCGAAATGTTTTTGGCCTACTAAAAACATTTGGCGATGCAGAACTTGCAGTTATGGCCTGGCCAAACAAAGTAATAATTGAACACTGCAAAGAACCAGTTGTAGGTGGGCCTCCCCAATCTACAAATATCCGTTTTGGAGCTGCTCCGGGGAAGCTAGATTCTCTTTCATTCAGTTCAGCTTTTTCTGAATGGGAAAAAGCAAAGAATAATATTCCCGCATCCAAGAATCACTTGCTTTTTGTCAAAAGCAAATCGGGACTTGGGGATCACCCTTTCTCAGATACTGTTCTTAGTCTATTTGCTGAACAACTAAAGGTTCAAAAAACAGTATCACCCCTTTCTTCTAACGAAAACGTGTATAATAATGACTGGGTAAATGAAACAGAACGTCAAAAAAAGACAGTACGGGATATTGAAATGTGTGTGCAAAGAACACTGGCGTTATGTTCAAAAACAAGGGACCAAAGCTTTTGGAATACTTTAAGTGGTGATATCTCCAGTCAGGATAAAATAAAAGCAATTCATAGGAAAAGATTTGCAGACATTCTGGGATTCTTGTCTCCTCAGCCATCAGAGATGCTTCCAAAAGCCAGGAAGCTTAATGAAACTGAAAAGTGGACCAGTTATGAAATAACATTAAATGTTCTACCAGATGTGTTTGCCTGGGGGATAATTATGATTCCCAAAAATATACCCCCAGGAGAGAAAAGACCTGTAGTTGTTTGCCAACATGGATTAGAAGGCCTTCCAGGCGATGTTGTTACAACGGACTCTACAGCCCAAAACTTCCATTATTATAAAGGCCTTGCCACCAGGCTTACCGAAAGGGGGTATATTACGTTTTGTCCTCATAACCCCTACCGGGGCAAAGATAATTTCAGGGTATTGCAGAGAAAGGCCAATCCAATTGGGCTTACATTATTCTCAATAATTACAGCTCAACATCAGCGAATTGTTGACTGGTTGTCTTCTCTATCCTTTGTTGACTCAACAAGGATAGCATTATATGGCTTATCGTATGGAGGCAAAACGGCAATGAGAGTTCCAGTTTTAGTTAAGGGATATTGCCTATCCATTTGTTCCGGAGACTTCAATGAATGGGTACTTAAAAATGCCACTACTGCCTATGATTTTAGTTATTTGTTTACCAGGGAATATGAAATGCCCGAATGGGATTTGGGTCACACTTTTAATTATGCAGAGATGGCCGCATTAATCGCCCCGCGTCCTTTTATGGTTGAACGTGGTATTTATGATGGCGTCGCCACTGATGAATGGGTTGATTTTGAATTTGCAAAGGTCAGACGGCATTACATGAATCTTGGAATACAACAATTATGCGCCATTGAACATTTTCCTGGGCCTCACACAATTAATGGAGTTGGCACTTTTGAGTTTTTGGACAAATACCTGAAAAGAAATTGGATTGAAAAATGAAGAAAATTACAATAATAATTTTTTACCTCGTTGCAAATATTGCGGGTGTTTATTCACAAGAACCTGTGCCAGGGAATGCAATTAATGCGAGAGCTCAGGAAAAGTATCGGGATATTAAATTACCTGATACTGATGTACATGGCAAAAGAGTAAAAGGCTACGTTGAAGATATTCCAGATGAAGACTATTTTCATGCTTCTGAGGTAGCATATGAGTCCTTCAATGATTTTAAATTTGGGATAAGAATTCATTGGGGCATATATTCAATTCAGAAGATGAATCATGAATCCTGGGGTTTTCTTACCCTACCTAATGAAAAAAAACAGGAATATCAAAACTTGTATAAACAATTTAATCCAACCGCCTTTAATGCTGAAGAATGGATGAGTTTTTTTGATAAAGCAGGCCTAAAATGCTTTGCCTTTACAACCAAACATCATGAGGGGTTTTCCATGTTTGACACTAAAACAAGAATAAAACAAAGGGCAAACTATATTGCCGAAGGTGGCCCCATAATTGAAAAATGTGACCTTGCTTACAGCATAATGGAAACTCCTTATGCAAAAGATATAGTAAAAGAGCTTTGCGATGCAGCACACAGGCACAATATCAAGATAGATCTTTATTATTCTCACCCCGACTGGTACGATGCTGATTTCAGGCCATATAATTTTCATCCACTACAAACTCAGCGATCAAAAGACAGCTCATCCTATTATTATGGTCCAGATGGTGATAATTTTACAAAGAGTTATTCAAATATTATTACCCCTGAGCCGAATGAAGAGGAAACACAGCGTATGATTTCCAGGCATCGTCAACAATTGACGGAGCTTCTTACTAATTATGGTAAGATAGATATGATTTGCCTGGACCAATGGATGGGTCCTAAAGTATGGCCCCAAATGAAAGCAACCGTAAAACTGTTAAGAAAATTACAGCCAGATGTTATGCTGCGAGCAAGGGGTATCGGGAATTATGGTGACTACTATACCCCAGAGGGTTTTGTACCGGGCAGCAAAGAAAACACTAAAATGCCATGGATGGTTATACACGCCCTGGGAAGCAGCTTTTCATATGATAGCGTTAGTTCTAATTATAAAGGAAGCACATGGATTATAGGGAACCTCATTGATGCAGTTGCGAAGGGGGGAAATTTCATGGTAGGTATTGGCCCTGATGCAACAGGAAAATTCCATCCAACGGCAGTTTCTCAATTACTTGAGGCCGGCCAATGGTTAAAAATTAATGGTGAGGGAATTTATTCGACAAGGGCTAGAAATGTTTGGAAAGAAGGAGATTTTATCCGGTTTACAACAACTAAAGACAACAAAATTGTGTATGCCTTTTTTACAAAATGGCCTGGGAAGAAATTGGTTCTTGAAAGTATTCAAAAACCAAAAATGAATTCGAAAATGTATCTGCTTGGATATAAAAATCCCATAAAATGGGAATATCGAGGAGAAAAACTTATTATTACTATTCCCGATGATTTGCAGGCTGTTAAAAATAGACCATGCACTACGGCATGGGCAATCAAAATTCAGTTGTAGCGTTTGACGTTCTATTCTGCCCAGGCTCTATCACCCTTTTGATAGGGAAAAGAACCATCATACTTTCCCGGAACTGATATATGCCGGAGCGCCTGGGTACTTCCGGGTTTTGAAGTAAAGAAGCCAAATAATGTTAGCTGCTTTATCATGGTGAAGTAATGAGTTGGATCATCTTTCTTTTTAGTTTTTTGATATTCTTTAGCCTCCTTGTCCAGTCCTATTAATAATTTGGTGCGTTGCTCTGAATTTGCTTGCAGAAATCCTTTATTAAACTCCTTTTTACAGGCAATTTCCAGGGTTTTTAGTCCCTCATGAAAGATTTGCTGGTCCTTTTCAGTATAGCAATCATTCACCATAACACCAATAAAGGCTCCTACTGCAGCTTCCTTAGCTCCAGGAGATGTTGTTGCCGGTAAAATAGTTTCTGCCACTTCATCAAGGAAGGCTATATCCTTATTACTGAAAATCCTGTTATTGGAACTTTCAGAATTTTTGCAACCGGAAAGTAAGAATTCACTTCCTATGACCACACTTCCGGTTAACATGGCTATCATTTTTAGAAGGTCCCTTCGTTCCATATTTAAGATTTAGATGTCACAGGTTTCCCTTTTTTAGTTCCTTAACTGCAAAATCAGCGGCCCTTGCAGTCAATGCCATATAAGAAAGTGATGGATTTACACAGGATGCTGATGTCATGCAAGCGCCATCTGTCACAAAAACATTTTTCGCATCCCAAACCTGATTGTTACCATTGAGTACGGATTTCCTGGGATCACGCCCCATACGGGCAGTACCCATTTCATGAATTCCCATTCCGGGCTGGTACCCCCGGTCAAAAACCGAGACATTTTTTAAACCCGCCGCTTCCAGCATTTCCTTTGCATCCTCCATCATGTCTGTACGCATTTTTTTCTCATTTTCTTTCATTTCCACGTCAATATTGAGTATTGGTAATCCCCACTCGTCCTTCTTATCTTTATTCAACGTGATCCTGTTCTCATGGTAAGGAAGCATTTCGCCAAACCCTGTTAGGCCAATCGCCCAATTACCCGGTTCCGTTAAATCTTCTTTGAATCCAGCGCCAATAGATAGTTCAGAAATCTTCCGACTCCATCCCTGCCGACTTGCAGCACCCTGGTACCCAAATCCCCGAATATAATCTCTCCTGTCGTTATAAATATTCCTAAAGCGTGGTACATAAATTCCCGTAGGACGTCTTCCGTATTCATATTTATCCTCAAATCCTTCGATTATCCCGGAAGCACCCACAAGAGAATGGTGATCCATTACGTTACATCCCAGTTCTCCGCTACTACTACCAAGCCCTCCTGGCCAGATATCTGTTGCAGAATTCATAAGAATCCATGCAGAATTAAAGGCGGACGCATTTACAAAGATTATTTTCGAAGTATATTGATAAGTTTTGTTTGATTCTGCATCAAGGATTTCTACACCTGATGCCCTTTGCCTGTCTTTATCATACAAAATTCTCCTAACAATAGAAAAAGGCCTAAGTGTTAGATTTCCCGTTGCCAGGGCAGCGGGAAGAGTAGCGGACTGCGTACTAAAGTAGGCACCAAATGGACAACCTCTCTCACAACGGTTCCGGTATTGGCAATTGACCCTTCCTTGCTCTGGCCTTGGTTGAGTAATATTAGCAGTCCTGCCAATAAACATGTGCCGGGTACCTTGATAATGTGATTTTATTCCCGCAGCGATATATTTTTCTGCCACATTCATTTCAATCGCTGGCAGATATTCCCCATCAGGCAAAACTTCTAATCCTTCCCTGCTCCCCTGAATTCCAATAAACCGCTCCACATAAGCATACCACGGTGCCAAATCATCATAGCGGAGGGGCCAATCTATGGCTATACTCTCCTTTAAATTTGCCTCAAAATCCCATTTGTTCCACCGATAGCAGTGCCTACCCCATGTCAATGACCGGCCACCTACCTGGTAGCCCCGCCACCAGGAAAAAGGTTTAATTTCATTATAAGGGCATTCTTTATCCTTAACCCAAAAATCATTGGTTATCTCATTTGAAGGCTTATCTCTCTTTACAGGGGAATATTGATCGATCAATTTTTGTGTCTTATTACCACGATGTGGAAATTCCCACAGTTCTTTACTTGCATTCACATAATCCTTGATATGTTCAATATTTCGTCCTCGCTCAAGCATCAAAACTTTGAGCCCTTTTTGAGTTAACTCTTTTGCAGCCCAGCCTCCACTAATACCCGAACCAATTACAATTGCATCAAACTTATTATCGGCCATGATATTTATTATTTAATTTATTATTTCAGGCATTTATTGTTATCAAACATCCATTTGTAAAATGGAGAATGGTAGAAAATTGCCCATACCTAAGTTTTGGTCTCTCTGTCTAACATCGCTTTGATATGACAGGGGTAAGTAGACACAAACCCCTGATATCAAAGTAGATTGTTCTGCTTTGCTACTAAAAAACTAAACTTGCCTGAAAAGGTTTTCATGGTTATACTGCAACTTGCCTTCAAAGTTTACCTTCGGGTACATTGTTCTTATATACATTGTTAAAGCGGTCTGTTACCTGTATCGAAATTTTACTGGCGGTAGAGGATGGTTGTCCAATAAATATGTGATCAGTAAGTGCCGGCTCAATCCATTTTCTTTTAAAAGGCTTATCGTCACCCTCGTACAATAGAATCGAAAGTGGGTCAAGTAAAACTTCCTGTCTTAGCTCACCTCTGTATTCCCCGTTCTCGAACCACTCTACTTTCCAATGGGGGTCCCAGTTCCAGACATTCACTGCAAAAAAATCAGGTTTTTCTTTCATGCTACCTATAGGATAAATTGTCATCTGGTAATCCCTTGTATGACCAATTGCTTTGTGGTACCATTGAATGCTATTGCCATTTACTTCATAAACCCCATATCCATTGGGGCAACCATCATTGCAGACCGTTCCGGTCCACCAGGCACCACATAAAGTACCATGTACGTGTTCTATGATGTTGTTACTATGAACAATTTTTTCATTGGCATGGAGATGGCCTGAAATAATATGGGCATTAAAAGGACTTAAAATACTTAACAACTCGTCCTTGTTAGCTACAACATCCTTCATCACTTCATCTTTGAGATTATTCCTTCTTTTAATGCCATTTTGTAATGGTATATGAAGGGAAACCACAATGGTTGAACCTGGTTTTACATTAGCAAGATCTTTTTTTACCCATGCAATCTGATTTTCAGTTATATACCCGACGTATTTGCCGGACTGACCCAAAAAGTAAACATCTCCAAGAACTATATAATGAGCAAACCCGCGATTGAATGAATAATATAAAGGACCAAAATGTTTTTTAAAGGTTTTAAATGTATAGTCCCGAGGTTCAATACTAATGTCTACATCATGATTTCCGGCGACCTGGAAAAAAGGGATGCCTGTTTCGTTAACCGCTTTCTCGTATGCCTGATATAAATTCGGGTAATCCCAGATCAAATCCCCACAACCTATTCCATGAAAAAGGGCATTGCTTCCATAATTAGCTATTAAATCCTTTGTATCCGGAACGGATTGGCCATGAAATTGGGCCACATCTTCTACCGTTTCTATTTGTGGATCTGCCCAAACAATAAAGAAATGTTTTGAATCATCCACATGTAATTTTTTCAGCTCAAAATCAGCATTAAACGGTGCGCCCTTTGTTTCTTTTATTTTTTTATAGAAACATGCAATACCCTTTTCAGCAGGAAACTCATAGCCGGATGGAATTGTGATGTAAATAAACTCAGCCGCCTCATCCCCTTGAAATACATA
>JAJKIP010000318.1 GCA_021154405.1 Segetibacter sp.
AGACCAGCTTTTTTCTTTTGCCTGCTCATTGCACCATTTTTATTTGCAGTCAAAGTAAGTATGGATACCACCATTACAGCATCAGCAAATCCCTGGTGGAATGAATACTGGAATGATGTTATTTACTGGCCTCCCCGATTGTTAATACTATTGGTTTGTCTGGCACTTATACGATGGATATTACTGCCGGAAGAAAATAATTTTTATGGTGCCCGGGTGAAGAAAATGAATTGGAAACCCTACTGGATAATGTTACTGATAATGGTGCCATTAATTTCCATTGCTTCCACCCAGTCTGATTTTCTGGCAACTTATCCCAAAATGAAGGAGATACTTCCTCTCCCACCGAATGCTCATCCAGCCTGGTGGTATAAGGTATTATTTGAATTGTCTTACGGTTCAGACTTCTGTTTCATTGAAATATTCTTCCGGGGTTTTCTTGTAATCGGATTTATCAGATGGGTTGGAAAAGATGCAATTCTGCCAATGGCCTGCTTTTATTGTACTATACATTTTGGCAAGCCATTGGGAGAATGCGTGAGTTCATGGTTTGGTGGGTTATTGCTGGGAACTGTTTCCTATCACACAAGATCGATCTATGGAGGGCTAATGGTCCATTTGGGAATTGCGTGGCTGATGGAGTTGGGAGGGTATATCGGAAATTATTGACAATAATTTGCTTAAATAAAAAAAGCTACAAGCCTGTAAGCCGGATTCTGTCGTGGGCTATCATTTATCTGTCCCGGAAGTTACCTTCCGGGCTCAAGCTGCCTACCCTCCAATGGTCCACCGAGGCGGATCGGGCGAGCAGCCCTCAACCATTGGTATATGTGGCATTTCAGCATGCAAGGTTTACCCGCCTGTACTGTTGCCAGTACAGGCCGTGAGCTCTTACCTCACGTTTTCACCCTTACTGCCTGTCCCGCCCAGCGGCGAGACAGGCCGCGGTAATTTTCTGTGGCACTGTCTGTTCCCCCGCCATAGGCGGGAGACCCGGCTCTTCACCGGTGCATTGCTCTGTGCTGTCCGGACTTTCCTCGTTTCCACCGAAGCAGAAACGCGATAGCCTGGCCTGTAGCAAGCCCAAAAATAGCTCATTTAAAGGAGTCAATTCAATACTGGAAAAAGATCTCTGTAGCCCCATATCCAAATCGGGGGTCATACCTGTTAACGAAGGACTTTACTTCCTTTTTTAAGCGTAGTATATCATGTATCTCATCCCGAAGCCTGCCTGTACCAACACCATGCACCACTATCAGTGAGGGTTGCATATGCGCAATGGCCAGATCATAGTATTTTTCAAATGTTTTCAATTGCAGGCTCACAATTTCATAATTGTCCATCTGCTGCCAGTTATCAGTAAGCTTTTCAATATGCAGGTCAATTACGGATCTTGCAGGTTCCAGGTGACGACGCGCTTCCTTTGCATTATACACTTTATAACCCTTGGATGCCAGTATCCCAGGTTCTATACGTTCCTCATAAGGCCTTCCCGGGTATTGTTCAAACAGGAGATAGGAGAATGTAGCTTCATTCTTCTTCTTTAACTCTTCAATTCTGGCAAATAACTGTTTTGGTTTTAATTTTAATGATGACTCATAATGATCCGCTTTGTTCTTATCTGGCGGAGTTAGCATAAAATCAAAATCAAATGATGGGTTATCATTCAGGTCTGAAAAAGGAAGATCATGCAGGTAAAAATCCTGGAAGGGGCTGATGCTATTCTTCAATTCAAACGCCGGCTTTCCAAAAAAATTCTGCTTATAGATAAACTCAAAAGCATTATAGGTCCTGTTAACCAGGTGCAGTTTTAAAGTTTCAACCACATCATCTCCAAACTCATCCGTTGTCATTACAGGGAGAAAGGTTGCCCATACGCCGTCAGCTACTTTAGGTTCATTGCTGACTTTCTCCTTTCTCATGTCATCTATATATCTCTTTTCCTTTTTTTCCGGAAAAAGCTTTTTCTGGCTAAATCTTTTGAAATAGGGAAAATCGATCTGATCAAGGTATACAGGAAATTTTACTCCCTTTACATCCACTGTAACCATCTTATCATTGATAAAATCTATGATCTCTCCTTCTTCGTTGGAATGAAGGATTAACACCTTATCGCCTATCTGATATTTCATTAGCCGGGTATGTATTCGAATTTAGGATGACCGGCCTGCCAGCTTGCTTTTCCTATAGCCATAGAGAAAATAAATGACCAGGCCTATGAGCAGCCAACCCAAAAACCAGGCCCAGTTACTTTTGGTCATTCCTGTCAGTAAATAAAGGCAGGTTGTCACCCCCATCAGGGGTATGAGGCTGTATTTTTTAATAAATGTGACAATACTGAGAATTATGGAGATTCCCCAGAATAAAAGTATTGTGATTTTGGGAGTGGCAAGGTCCATGAAACCGACGCTCTTATCCGGGTCCGGATTCATGTAATCCGGATTCCCGGAAAAATCAAAATTAAAGGCATCAGAGAAGTATCCTTTGGCATAAGTCAGAATAAGTATGATTGCAAGTGCAACCAGTAGCGGATAGATATACTGGCCATTTATATAAGGCATATGAAATCTGCCCGCCACTTTTTCTTTTCTTGGTATCAGCAATACACCCCCACAAACCAGCACAAACGCAAATAGTGTTGCTATACTCGTAAAGTCAAGAACAAATTTCTTGTCTGTAAATAAAATGGGAATACCAACCACCAAACCTGTTACAATACTTGCAAAAGAAGGGGTCTTATATTTTGGGTGGATCTTCTGAAATACAGGAGGCAATAATCCATCACGGCTCATGCTCATCCAGATTCGTGGCTGTCCCATCTGGAATACAAGGAGCACACTTGTCATGGCCACCACTGCGCAAATTGATACCAGTAATTGCATCCATCCAATATTCAAATTCTGCTTTTCAAAAATAAATGCCAAAGGATCACCTACTCCCAAAAACCGGTAGTTAACTGCACCTGTAAGCGTTAAGGTAAGCAGTATATAAATAATTGTACACACAACAAGCGACAGGATCATTCCTCTTGGAAGATCACGTTGAGGATTCTTGCTTTCTTCTGCAAGCACACTCACGGCATCAAACCCGATATAAGCAAAGAAAACTCCGCTTACAGCTGCCATAACGCCTCCAAATCCATTTGGCATAAACGAATGCACACCTGCATCATTAACCGGAGTCCAGTTTCCGGTTGTACCGAGGGCAAATATCATACCCCCACCAACCAGTATGATCAGCGCAACTATGGCAAGCTTTAAGATAACCATTACATTACTGAAGTTGCGGCTTTCTTTAATTCCAATATACACCAGTATACTTATAAGAATATTGATGATAAAGGCAGGCAGATCAAGTATGATCCGTAAACCGCCTATCATGGGAGCTGTATTCCAGGTATGAATCAATTCATCAGTTTGTACGCCTGCCCCCAGTTTTCCCAACACAGCCTGATGAGCTTCTGCATAGCTGCAGGTGAGATAATCCGGAATATGGATATCTAATTTGCTTAGGAACGAAGTAAAGTAATCACTCCAGCTAAAGGCTACATAAATATTCCCGATGGAATATTCCATGATCAATGCCCAGCCAATAATCCAGGCAAACACTTCTCCGAAACTTGCATATGAATAAGTATACGCGCTTCCCGCAACGGGAATACGACTGGCAAATTCTGAATAACAAAAAGCGGTAAAAGCGCAGGCAATCCCGGTAATTATAAACAATACTACAACGCCAGGGCCACCTTTATTCACTGCTTCTCCGAGACTGCTAAAACTTCCAGCTCCTAAAATTGCAGCAATGCCAAAAAATGTAAGATCCTTTACTGTAAGAACTCTTTTTAATCCGCCGCCATGCCCCTCATCACCTCCTTCCGCTAAAATTGATTCTATCTTTTTTGTTCTGAATAATGAATTTGACATCAGCAGGTGGGTTTGGTAATGAAAATAGGATTTTTAGCTCAATATTCCCTTTTTACCAGGAAAAGCGCGAGTTCCTTTAAGGCTTCCTTTCTTCTGGAGATAACAGCAACATCCTCAAGGTGAACAAATGCTTCATCCAAAAACTGGTTCTTCAGTTTCAGCGCCCATTCATCCACTTTACATTCCTGGAAAAGCTTTACAATCTTTGATACTTTATCCGGGCTGTCTGTAGCCAATAATCTTTTTAATTCTTTCTGCTGTGCGGGACTGGCAGTTTCAAATGCATGAATCAACAGGAAAGTCTTTTTGTTGGATTTAATATCTCCTCCTACCTGTTTTCCAAATTTTACCGGATCACCAAAGGCATCCAGATAATCATCCTGAACCTGGAAGGCAAGCCCCATCTTCTTTCCAAACTCATAAATGAGATTCTGATTTCTTTCACCTGCACCTCCGAGTATGGCGCCCATTTTTAAACAGGCAGCCAGCAATACCGAAGTCTTTAGCTCAATCATATTCAGGTATTGTTGCTGGGAAACCATTTCCTGCTTTTCAAAGTCCATATCCAGCTGTTGCCCTTCACAAACTTCTCGGGCAGTCTTATTGAACAATCCAAGAATCTGGTGAAGTACAGAAACATCAATCCTGTTGATCAGGTCATACGCAGCAACCAGCATAACATCTCCTGCAAGAATGGCCGTGCTTTCACCGAATTTTTTGTGCACGGTTTCCATTCCCCTTCTCAGGGGCGCTTTATCCATTATATCATCATGAATAAGTGTAAAATTGTGAAGTAACTCTATTGCGGCTGCAACTTCCCAGGCATCCGGCCTCAGATCATCAAATAATTCATTTCCCATGAGACAGAGAATAGGGCGCACTCTTTTGCCACCAATCTTTAGAAAATACTCATTGGGCTCATAAAGCGAAGCTGGAACAGATGGGAAATGTGGGTGATTAAAATAGTCAGCAAATTGACTGGATAATTGTTCAAATGAGTGCATACAGCGAAGGTAAATTAGGATATTGGAATTTCTACTTCTTCTTCTTTTTCTTTGTCTTATCCATGTTTGCTGCATCCAGTTCATTGGCTATTACCCATTCATAATCCAGCTGGCGACGGGTAAGATTGGCTGATATGACCTTGATCCAAACCTTATCTCCCATTCGGAATTTCCGGCCACTTCTCATTCCTACCAGACAATAATCACTTTCAACGTGACGGAACTCATCATATTCCAGCAAACTATTTACACTTACCAGGCCTTCACATTTATGCTCTACCGTTTCCACCCAAAACCCGAAGCTGGCTACGCCACTAATTACCCCTTCAAACTCTTCTCCAATATAATTCTTCATATATTGGACCTGCTTGTATTTGTTGGCTGCACGTTCTGCTTCCATGGCTGCACGTTCACGCTCACTTGAATGCTTGCATTTATCTTCCAGCTTCTTATCAGGGTGTACATTATTATCCAGCACTTCCTGCAATATGCGGTGTACCATTACATCCGGATAACGCCTGATTGGAGAAGTAAAATGACAGTAATGTTCAAAACCCAATCCATAATGTCCCAGGTTCTCGGTTGTGTATTTGGCCTTTGCCATGGTTCGGATACCCAGTTGTTCCAGTACATGCTGCTCTGGCTTGCCGTTTGCATCTTTCAATAACTGGTTAAAGGAAGCTGCAATGGCTTCAGGAGAAGAAGAATCAAACTTATGGCCGAATTTATTAGCGAATGCAATAAAAGGCAATAACTTTTCTTCATCCGGTGTATCATGGATACGATAAGGGAATGGAATAGGTTTGCCTTTGGATTTCGCCTTGTCCACATTCTCTGCAATATACCGGTTTGCCAATAGCATAAATTCTTCAACCAGCTGATGCGATTCCTTGCTTTCCTTGATCATAATCCCAATGGGATTTCCCTTTTCATCCAGCTTGAACCTGACTTCCTGTGAGGAGAAATTTATAGCACCTTTTTGTATTCTTTTCCTGCGCATTCGCTGTGCAAGATCATTCAGGATCAGAACCTCTTCTGAAAGCTCACCTGTTTTTTCCTCAATGATGGCTTGTGCCTCTTCATAGGTGAACCGGTGATTGGAATGCATCACTGTTCTTCCTATCCAGTATTGTTTCACTTCAGCCTTTGGAGTGATCTGGAATATAATAGAGAAGGTCAGCTTATCCTCATTGGGGCGTAGTGAGCAAAGTACATTTGAAATATGTTCAGGCAACATGGGATTTACCCTGTCTGGTAAATATACCGAAGTAGCCTTCTGGTATGCTGCCTTATCAAGTGCTGTATCCGGTTCCACATAATAACTGACATCGGCAATATGCACTCCTATTTCGTATACACCTGTTTTTAGTTTCCGGAAAGAAATTGCATCATCAAAATCCTTGGCATCAACAGGGTCGATGGTGAACGTTAAAACATCCCGTATATCCTTCCGTTTCTTAATTTCTTCAGCGGGGATTGTATCCGGTATGCGGGCTGCCACTTCGAGGGCATCCTCTGGAAATTCAAGGGGAAATCCATTTTCCAAGAGGATTTCTTTCATTGCTGCATCATTACTGTTCTCCGGGTCAAGGATACTGACCACCTCTCCAACCGGCCGTTTATCATCCTGATCCCATTTCAGCAGGCGGGCCACTACCCTGTCATTATTCTTTGCATTATTTATATTGGAAAGTGGAATGAAGAGATCAGGCATTGGCTTTTCTCCATCCGGTATAAAAAAAGCAAAGCCATCATTCATTTGAATATGACCGATGAATTCTGTTCGCTTTCTATCAACGATCTCGATAACTTCACCCTGCTGCCGTCGACCATTCCCTTTTTTTACTCTTACGATCACGGTATCACCATGCATGGCCATGTTCAGGTCATTATGACGGATCAAAATATCCGTTTCTACAGAAGGAACTACAACAAAGCCCATTCCTGACCGGGTAATTTCCAGTACTCCCTTTAATGTCTTTCCTGTTGATGATCCTCCTCCTTTGTGCTTCTTCTTTGTTGTGTTTTTTCTTCCCATCTGTTTATTATTTTGAAAAAAACCTGTCTTTCTGCTCTATTTAAAATTTTGAATAAAATCCTGAACCAGCCGATCAAACAACTGGTGTTCATTAAATAAAAAATCATGCCTGACGGGTACTACGAACAGGGGCCAATCCTTAATTTCTGAACCAAATTTCAACAATCGGACGGCGTCCTTTTCTGTTGTCAGTATGATCCGGTTAGAACTCTCCATTCCTTCAAATTTTCGCTTTATTTCATTCAGGTCATCAATGGTGAATATATGATGATCTGAATATTGTAGCAAGTTGTATTCCCTGCTATGCTTCTCCAGCCAGGCCTTCAGGGGGGTGGGATTCGCAATACCGGTTACCAGCAATGCGCTGGTTTCATCAGTGATGGAACAGCCGGACCTTGTCAGTATATGATAAGGCATATCATACTGAATGCTGGTAAAGAATATTGATTGGCCTTTTTCAGGACGGATCTCGCTTACAATTTTCTCTTTTTCTTCATTGGAAAGATCTGGATCACATTTGGTGACCACAATGATCTGGGCTCGTTTGTATTGAGATTTTAGATCGCGGAGGTCCCCTGTTGGTAAATAGAAATCGCGGGTAAAAAGATTACTGTATTCGGTCAATAAAATATTTAGACCAGCTTTAACTGCCCGGTGCTGGAAAGCATCATCCAGGATAATTGCTTCTGTGTCCGGACGGTCATGCAATAACTGTGGTATTGCTTCCAGCCGTTCCTCCCCTACCGCTACCGCTATTTCCGGGAACTTTTGATGAAACTGCATGGGCTCATCTCCAATTTCCAGCGCTGTTGAACCAGCTGTTGCAAGGGCGTAGCCTTTTGTCTTTCTTTTATAACCTCGGCTCAGGGTTGCTACCTTAAATTTTGGGTGAAGCAGCCGTACCAGGTATTCCACCATTGGGCTCTTGCCGGTTCCTCCAACGGAGAGATTTCCTATGCAAATAACAGGTAGACCAAATGAAGTAGAACGGGATATTTTATTATCGTATAGCCAGTTGCGGATAGAGATAGCAAACCAGTATAAAAAGGCAAAGGGTAATAATAAAATGCGAAATGATTTCAGAAATAAGTTAGAAAACATAAATGTTCCGCGGGGTGATACAAAGATCCAAAGGTACGTCAAATTGATCCCTGTCCTCAATTAGCGGAATTGGATCAAAATAGCAGAAACCGACCTTTATGCAATCGGAACGGCAACCCGCAAGGTACTTGTCATAAAATCCCCTTCCATAGCCTACCCTATAACCTTTTTCATCAAAAGCCAGCAACGGTACAAATACCAGGTCAATTATTTCCATATCTACTTCTGCTCCGTCTCGCGGTTCATATATATTCAGGTCCTGTTTGGTAAAGGTGGTATCAATATCAGTGGCTACTGCCTGCATGGTACCGGTACTAAAATCAGCCACGGGGTAGCAGACTTTCAATTCCGGATTACGAAAGCGAAGGAATTCAGTGAATAAATGGGTATCGGGCTCATTGTTCTCTTCAATTGGCCAGTATGATAGCAGGGAATGGATGAAAGGAAGTTCTGCACTTTGGAACTGGATAAGCAACAGGTCATCCAGTCTGGTTCTCTCCTGTTCACTCAGGTCCATTCTTTTCTCCCGGTATAATTTTCTTATTGCCCCTTTTTTCATTCAGTTGCCGTTTTAGTAGTCTTATTTATAAATATGGAGAATATGGTAGTGCCATAATTTTTCTCCGTCTTATAAAAAGGGAATGTTTTATAATCATTCCTTGGAGTGTGTTCCAGTACAAACCAGCCATTCTCATTCAACAACTTTTTTTCAAAAATCAATCGGGGCAGATCGTCAATATTCTTAAGTGCATAAGGAGGTCCTGCAAAAATAAAATCAAAGCTCTCTATACATTGTTCAATAAACCGGAAAACATCCATTTTTATGGTCTTCAGGTTTTGGATGCGGAGCGCCTGCATGGTCTTTTTGATAAACTCATACATGGCTGTGTCTTTTTCCACTATGGTCAGATCACTGGCGCCTCGCGAAGCTAATTCGTAGCTGATGCTGCCAGTACCTCCAAAAAGATCAAGGGTTTTAATACCTTCTATATCGAGACTATGCTGAATTACGTTGAACAGTCCTTCTTTTGCAATATCCGTGGTAGGCCTGGTATAAGGCATGCTGGAAGGTGGGTTGAATTTTCTACCTCCGTGTTCTCCTCCTATGATTCGCATAAGGCAAGGTCATTGAGCGAAGTAAAAAAATGAGAGGGGTAATTATCTTCTTCTTTAACGGGCAATACCCAGGAAGGTTCGCGGAAACGGATATTTAAAAAATATTGAACTAATTCCCTGTAGAGGTTAGATTCTTTTTCAATGAGGCCAGTTACAGCAATTTTTACCTGCTGCTGGCTAAATCCGAATTCAGTACAAACCTTGACAAGATAATAGAGCACATCATCAAAGGTGGTATAGGAAAATGTCTGGGCCATGAGTAATCGATTTCCTTTACTTGCCAGCACTACAAAATCATTATTCCTGAAATCAATCAGCAGGCTTCCTTCCATTGCGGTATTATCAATCAGTCTGACTGCAATACTATAGTTGTGATAAATATGTCCGTCAGGAAAATGCCGGGTAACCCATTCTTTGACAAGGCCCGGAACTGCAAATATGTTCTTTAGTTGCCAGCCTGGTATATCCTGGGCTATGACGGAATGGCTGCCGTTGACACCATACATCGTCTCCAGCAGCAAACTGTCATTACCTGTATAGGCAGCAGGTGGCACCAGCACACTTTGCGGGTGATCATAGGCTACCAGTATCTTTGAAAATTTTCCTTTTAATTCAGAATGAGCTGCATACAAATCTTCCAGTTCATGATTCCAGGTTTGCTCTGCAGAATACCATACCAGGCGCAGTAATTCATTGGAAGCCTGCTCCAAATGGCTGGACGAAATAGCAAAACCCAGGTGTTTTTCTCCTATGCGAAGTGATAATACCTGTTCCCCTTCGTAACCATTACCTTCTTTTTCGATATTATAAATCTGTTTCAAGTCTGCAATGTTAGGGAAAAATAATTATTGTAGGTTTGCTGCCTTTTTAAAAAGGGATCTGGTCTCAATTTTTGATATTAATGGCAACTTCCATCCAGGATAATGGCTTACAGGTGAAGGCCTCCACCAGGCAGGTATTAAAAATTGCCTTGCCCATCAGCCTTGCCATATTTGTGCCACAATTCAATTTAATAATCAACAATATCTTCCTGGGGCATTATAATCAGGAGTCTTTGGCAATTGCCAGCATAGCAGGCGTTTATTACCTGGTATTCGCCATGATCGGTTTTGGACTCAACAATGGCCTACAGACGCTTATTGCCCGGCGCGCGGGAGAAAACAGGCCGGAAGAGATAGGAAAGATCTTTGCCCAGGGTGTATTGATCTCATTTTTTATTGCTGCTATCGGAATTGCCACTACCTGGTTTGTGGCTCCGTTGATCTTGCCCAGGATGATCTCGGCCGACCATGCTCAACAGGTCATTTCCTTTTTGAAGATCAGGATATGGGGCCTTCCCTTCCTGTATATCTATCAAATGCGGAATGCACTATTGGTGGGAACCAATCAAAGCAGATTCCTGGTAACCGGTACACTTGCAGAGACCATAACCAATATTGTTTTTGATTACCTGTTCATTTTTGGTCACGCAGGATTTCCAGAACTGGGATTTAACGGAGCGGCGGTGGCTTCAATTATTGCTGAATTTATGGGCATGTTTGTCATATTTGCCGTCATCCATTATAAAGGAATCAGCAGGCGATTTTCCTTATTTGGACATTTCGCCTGGAATAACATAATTGCAAAACAGATCCTGAAAATTTCACTTCCACTCATCTTCCAATTCTTTATCAGCCTGCTCAGTTGGGAATATTTTTATATCCTGATTGAACACCATGGAGAAACAGCATTGGCGGCATCAAATGTTATGCGTAATATTTTCGGGTTCATGGGTTGTATTACCTGGGCATTCGCAGCAACTACTTCCGCTATGGTAAGTAATTTGATTGGACAGGGAAAAAAAGAACAGGTAATTCCTTTGATAAACCGGATTATGAAGATCAGTGTTAGTTCCACCTGCATTGTAGTCCTGCTCATCAATCTTTTCCCCAAAATTATTTTCTCAATTTATGGCCAGGATCAGGCCTTCCTTACAGTGGCGGTACCACTGGTAAGAGTGGTAACAGTTGCAATGATCATAATGGCATTTGGTGTCACCTGGCTGAACGCAGTAACAGGAACTGGCAATAGCCGGATCACATTTTTGATTGAGCTGGCAGTTATCATCCTGTATTGCATTTATATTTACCTGGTACTGGAAAAATATTTCCTTTCCATTACGGTAGGCTGGATGAGTGAGTGGCTTTATTGGGGAACGATTTTTATTTTTTCCTTTTGGTATATGCGCACTGGCAAATGGAAAAAGAAGGTAATATAGAGATCAGCCCTGGTACGTGCCTCTAAAACTTACTGCTGCGCTTCCTGAAAATTTATCGATGGGTGGATTCAATTTTTCAACTGAAACAACCACCTCCGTTACCTGTGGAAATTGCTGATGTACTCCGTTCGCAATGGTTTGCACCAGCGTTTCAAGCAGATCTACAGGGCGCTGCATGGTCGTATTGATGATTGCAAACAGATCGGCATAATCAATCGTATCCTCCAGTGAGCTGATGATAGCGGACTTAGGCACATAATTAACCTGCATGTTCACTACAAAGTCATTTCCCTTCTGTCTTTCTTCGGGATGTAAACCATGATAGGCACGAAAGCGCACATTGTTTAAAGTAATTGTAAGCAGGTTGGACATCCGGGAATTTAAATTTCAATTATTACTGTTATCAATGAAGTCCTTTAGAACTTAAATATCTTTCTGCATCCAGTGCAGCCATGCAACCACTTCCAGCAGCCGTTACTGCCTGACGGTAGATCTTATCCTGCACATCGCCGGAAGCAAAAACACCTTCAATATTTGTTTTTGAAGTACCTGGTACAGTTTTGAGATAACCGGCTTCATCCATATCCAGCCAGCCTTTAAAAATATCAGAATTGGGCTGGTGGCCAATGGCAACAAAGAATCCGTTGATAGGGATCACACTGGATTCACCAGTTTTATTATTCTTTATACGAACACCAGTCACAGTCCGGTCGCCAAGGATCTCATCAGTTTCAGTATTCCAGTATACTTTAATATTTGGAGCATTCAATACCCTGTCCTGCATGATCTTGCTTGCACGCATTTCTTCCTTGCGGATAAACATATGAACCGTTGTGCAAAGTTTGGAAAGATAGAGCGCCTCTTCGGCAGCAGTATCTCCCGCCCCAACAATGGCTACCTCTTTTCCACGAAAGAAAAATCCATCACAAACGGCACATGCGCTTACACCGTAACCATTAAGCCTTTGCTCGCTTTCCAGGCCAAGCCATTTGGCAGAAGCACCTGTGGCAATGATAACGGCATCAGCTTCTATCCATTTCTCCTCATCTATCTGCACTTTATAAGGTTGTTGGGAAAAATCAACTTTTGTTGCCAGCCCAAAACGGATATCTGCTCCCATCCTGGCAGCCTGTTTTTCAAAATCGACCATCATTTCCGGCCCCTGCACACCATTGGCATAGCCTGGATAATTTTCAACTTCTGTTGTAATGGTCAACTGGCCACCGGGTTGAATTCCCTGGTAGAGAACGGGCTTAAGATTGGCTCTGGAGGCATAAATAGCGGCAGTATATCCGGCTGGTCCGCTGCCGATGATCAAAACATTTACTTTTTCTGATGACATACTTAACCCCCTGTTTTCCCGGGGAGAAGGGACTTATAACTATTATTTTCCGGTAACTAAAGTATCAAAATTAGCCATTCAATTCACATGACAAAGTAAATTGATTGACAACTAACTAACATAATAACAACCAGAAGACAATTGTGTTTGAATGTGATAAGCCTTTGCCGGATAGCCGTTAGCCTTTAGTTCCATTCTGCATCTGGAAACTGCTTATTTCTATTCACTGGTGCCTGATCTTCTTATCCCAATCGCTGGTCCACGATCTTTTGGTCTATTTCCTCCTGCTTTCTTTGTTCATCCTGTAGCCGTTTTAACTTTTTGCCATAGCTGAGCCGGGTGATCAGCGCAAAAAGAACAGGCACTACAAAGATGGCCAGCGTTGTTGCTGCAAGCATGCCTCCAAATACTGTCCAGCCAATGGTCTTTCGGCTCTCCGCTGCTGCACCGCTTGCAAAGGCTAATGGCAGTACACCAAGGATAAAGGCCAATGACGTCATCACAATTGGTCTTAAACGTAATCTGACCGCCTGCAGGGTCGCATGTATAATGTCTATTCCTTTATCTACCCTTTCCTTGGCAAATTCCACGATCAGGATTGCGTTTTTTGCAGCCAGTCCGATCAATGTGATCAAACCAATCTGCGCATAAATATTATTGCTAAGATTGGGAAGGAAAGTCAACGTAAGAATAGAACCGAATGCCCCTATCGGAACGGCAAACAATACGGAGAATGGAACCGACCAGCTTTCATACAATGCTGCCAGGAACAGGAATACAAAGATGATTGATATGGCAAAAATGGTAGTCTGTTGACTTCCAGCCTGAATTTCTTCGCGGGTCAATCCGGAAAATTCGTAACCATAGCCGGCAGGCAATGTTTTAGCTACTTCGCGTAAGGCTTCAATCGCCTGTCCACTGCTAAATCCTTCTTTTGTATTTCCATTAATATCTATTGAGCGATAAATATTATAGTGGGAGATCACCGAAGGAGCTTCAATTACCCGCGTGGTTATTAAAGAACCCAATGGAACCATGTTTCCCTGGCTGTTACGAACGTAATATTTTTCTATATCACCCAATGATCCTCTATAGGAACTATCTGCCTGTGACATTACACGGAAGTTCCTTCCATATAGATTGAAATCATTTACATAGCTACTTCCGAGGAAGGTAGACAAGGTTGAATAGACATCAGACACCAGCACACCGAGTTTCTTTGCCTGTTCCTTATTTACTTCAACGCGATAGCTTGGGGTCCGTGCATTAAAGAATGTATAGGCAGTTGCTATCTCGGGCCTCGCATTCAGTCTGGCAAGAAAATCACGGGCTACTTTTTCAAATTGCTGAATGCTGTCTGTACTTCCTCTTTGCTGCAACTGGAAACTGAATCCGGACGTTGCTCCCAAACCAGGGATGGCAGGAGGAGCAATTGGCAATACCCTGGCTTCTTTGATTCCAGCAGTTTTTGCACGTATCTTGTTAATTACTGCCTGAACATGATGTTCCTTTCCTTTTCGATCGTCCCAAGGCTGAAGAGCAATAAAAATGGTTCCCACATTGGCCTTGCTTGAGAAGCTTACAATATTTAAACCAGCCAGACCACCAGCCACTTTTATTTCAGGAATGGTTCCAAGACTATCCCTTATCTGCCGTAACATGGCAACACTGCGGGTTGTAGATGTTGCTTCAGGCATTTCATATGTACAATATAATCTTCCTTCATCCTCTGTAGGAAGAAAACCTGTAGGTTTATTTTTAAAGAGAAAGAATAATCCAACAAACAGTGCTACCAGCATGATAAGTACTACAGGTGTACGCTTGATCCATACTCCTACACCATGCGTATATCCATTCGTAAGACGATTAAACCCTCTGTTGAACCATGCAAAAAATTTCTCCAGAATATTTTTCTTTGCCGTTTCATCTTTGGATGGTTTCAGCATTAATGTACATAAGGCAGGAGTTAATGAAAGCGCTACAAATGCCGATATGATCACTGATACAGCGATGGTGATCGCAAATTGCTGGTAAATGCGCCCCACGATCCCTGAAATAAATCCTACTGGTACAAATACTGCTGCCAGGATCAATGCAATGGCAATTACTGGTCCCGAGATGTCCTTCATGGCTTTTCGGGTAGCTTCTACCGGCGACATCTTTTCATGGTCAATATTATGCTGTACAGCTTCTACAACCACAATGGCATCATCCACCACAATTCCAATTGCCAGCACAAAGGCAAATAATGTAAGCGTATTAATGGTGAACCCCAGGGAATTGAACAGAATAAATGTACCGATCAATGAAACCGGAATGGCCAGTACAGGAATAAGGGTGGCGCGCCAGTTCTGTAAAAACAGGAACACCACAAATACCACCAGCAACAGTGCAATTAACAGCGTATGTACTACTTCATCAATGGAAGCCTTCACTACTGAGGCTGTCTCGAGAGGAACAAGGAAATCAACATCAGGTGGAAAGGAGGGTCTTAATTGTTCAAGTGCCTGCATTACTCCTTTATAAGTATCAAGTGCATTGGCACCTGGCGCCTGGTAAACCAATACAAAAGCGCA
>JAJKIP010000319.1 GCA_021154405.1 Segetibacter sp.
AGGCAGGCATTTATGACAAAATTGGATATTTCTGATTTAACATCATCCAGCCAGTTATATTCGGTTTGGGCCAGGAACGCACCTCGTTTAATGATCTCAATAAGGGCAGACAAATGATTTTTATTTGTCTCCGCAGGAGTATGAGTCAGTGAAACATATTTTTTGTAGTCAATATACATCTCCTCATCTTCTGATTCCAATTGCCAAAATCCTGATTTTTTGTTTATTGCACAGTTACCGATCTTTTCCAAAATGGTTTTCAGTTTGACAATGTTTACTGACCGGTTGTTCTTTGCATCCTTATCCGACTTGTTATGCCATAATATTTCATTCAGTTCTTCTGAGGATATGCCTCTGCCATTACGCAGTGTATAGATAGTAATGATGAGGAACAACTCTTTTAGCAACGGTGTAAACAACCGGGTAATATCATTGCTTTCTCTATCAAATACCTGGAATTGACCAAACAGATAAATAGAAGACTGAGGTGGTTTCTCAGGAATTACCTGAACCATTACCGGGGCAACAGTTGGCAGGTTTTCCTGCGATTCCGATTTATCTCCAGGAGGAATAGCCTGTTTGGCCGCCTGTGATTTTTTCCTGGCAAGGAACACGAACAATGATATTAATACCAACGAGGCGACTCCCAGGAGCAACCAGTTAACTTTATTCCCCGCCTGTTCTGTATCAGGAACGGTACCCATTGGTTCAGGTGGAAAATTCAGTGAGTATATTTTAACATCCGTTCTTTGCTCTTTTACGCTTTCGGGAGTATAAAATAAAGTGACAACAATCAGTTTGTTGCTGAGCGGTGAATAATACAGATCAGCAAAGGATTGTATATCGTGAAAATTATATGGAATTGGTTCGCTTAAAGGGTACAGCGTAGAATCTTTGAGTGAGCCTTTTACCAATTGTAAACTTGAATTGTAGCTGTCATTTGGAAATACCAGTCCATAATAATCAGTAGAATCCAATATAAGGCTATTGGCAAATGTAAAGGCCGCATTCTGAGGCCTGAAATTGCAAATCTTCCTGAAAGAATTTGCTTTTATATCGTACCGGAAGAGATCATAAAAATATTTGGGGTCAAGCATTTGATCGCCTGTCTGGCTGCCATACCCCCCTAGAATATATGCGTTTTCTCCTTTGGCATCCAGTCCCACTGCCGAGAGGTACCGGGGAGTAAAATAGTCTCCTGAAGGCGTGAGCATATCCCATCTCTTGGTTGAAAAATTATACCGCTGCACAAGATTCTTGTACCTCAGGTATCCATAACCGCCTATTATATATAAAGAAGTGTCGCGGGGAGAGATAAATTTATTGGAATGCCAGTATTCGGTTATCCTGGCATGAGATGGAAAAGTATAATCCCAACGGTGATTTACAAAATCGAAGTCCACCACTTTCTTATCATCGGGGTATTCATCCAGCAGCTTTTCATTCAGGGTATCATATATACTTTGATGGCCCAACCTGAGGTTTTGATTTAAACTGGGCATAAATTCCAGATTCTTCTCATTTTTCAGTGTATAAATGGCCAAAGAATCTGAGCCTGTAATATACAGTTGATCTTTTCGGGGGTCAAAAGCTACGCCTGCATACCCATTAATGGTGAAAGAGCCAAGTGTTTCCCATTTCTGATGCTGATTTTTAACCCAGACAGGATTCTTAATGCCCGCCGCTTTGTGGTTAATTTTATCACGGTATGTATTTCCGGAAGTTTCGTCGAGTGGCCAGTAATACCTGGGCTTATTTTTTTCTGAAATTCGAATATCCTTGATTTGCATCGGGGGAATGTCACGAGTCTTGAATTTCTGAAAATCGTTAGCGCCCCACAAAAACTTAAAACAGTTCCCCTTAATGTTTAGCCTGCTGGTACCGATCAGCCTGTTATTTACAATACATTGTAAAGCCTGTTTTTCAAGATCAAACTTTAATATAACAGTATTCCAATTCTTATATAATCCAAGGCTGTCAATAGTAAAACTGATACCAGAAAAATTTTCGCCGCTGATTACTTTAAAAGTGGCAGATGGCTGATTATATATCAGGTCTATATTTTCATTCTCATTGCTTACCACACGCAAAACATACCCGAAATAGATCGCATAGTTCCGTAGAAAGCTGAATTCAAATGAAAGTTCAAAGTTTTTCGCCAGGCAAAATGAATCATTTGGGGAAAGGTCCAGTGAGGTTCTTTTTTCGAGGACCACCTCATGGCTATTGAACATCAAACCATAGGATTGACAGAGGCAGCTGCTTTTCACCAATAAAAAAACCAAAATGCAAAGTATATACTTCGCCATAAGCAATTGTAAAAATAAAAATCTCTTAAAAAGGCGGCTGCAACGGGGGCAGTTACCGACTTATCACTTACAATGATCCCGCTATACCACAATCCATCTCAAAATAAAGGAATTGTAAGCAATATTCACAAAATGAATGTTAACTCAGGCAGGATTGGCTCCCAAACAATTAATCTCATATACCACCTACGTTATTTATCCAGCTCTGCCCCTTCAGTGCCCCATTGCAAATTTGGTTTTGGACCCATGTCAAGTTCCAGTGTACCTCCGTTCATCAATTGCTCATGCGTGAACCAGGGTGAATTGAGTTCCTTACCATCCATAGTGGCCCTTTGAATGTATTTATTAGTCACCGAACTGTTATTGGCTATCACTGTAAATTTCTTACCATTCTCCAAAGCGATAGTTACTTTACTGAACACGGGGCTGCCGATCGTATAAACCGGCAATCCAGGCGTTACCGGATAAAAACCCATGGAAGAAAACACGGCAAATGCAGATAAGCCCCCACCATCTTCATCTCCGGGAATGCCAAAAACATTGTCTTTAAACCACAAATCCAATACAAACCGTACAGCTTTTTGAGTTTTCCAGGGTGCACCAGCGTAATTATACAGGTAAGGTATATGGAGACTTGGTTCATTACCCATGGAAAATTGTCCAACAAGTCCGGTTGCATCTGGAAATTTATTCCAGAATTCATATTTGGACCTTCCCAGATCTTCCCGGAAAAGCTGGTCCAACTTCTCTTCAAATGCTTTCTTACCACCCATTAATGTTATCAGGCCGGGAATATCTTCCTGCACCTGCCATAAATATGTCCAACCATTATTTTCATCATAATAGTCCCGTCCTCCCGGTCCGCCATCAAATTTTGGATCAATATCTATCCATGCTCCCTTGTTATCCTTTGGCAAAAAGAATCCACGCTGTTCATTCCAGAGATTTCTATAGTTCATTGCTCTTTTTCCGAATAGCTGAAAATCTTCCTGCTTGCCCATTTTATTTGCCAGTTGGGAAGCAGCCCAATCATCATAGCTCGCACCTAGCGTCACTGCAACGGCCTGCCTTCTTTCAAAAGGATCTACATCAGTTATCGTTTCTTTTTCATCCGGGTGAAGTGCCGGAAAATAGCCATTAGCATGGTAGAAGTCATCAAGTATTGTTTTTGAACCATTACGCCAGGGTAGCAGGGTTGCTTCAAGCGAATTCTTCCTGATCCCCTCGTATGCTTTTTCCAAGTCAAAATGTTTCAACCCTTTTCTATAAGCGTCGAGAAAAATAATAGAAGAATGAAAGCCATTCATACAGGCATGATCTCCAAATAATACCGGGAATGTAGGCATCCATCCACTTTGCGCATACATCCTCACATAAGATTGAAGCATATCCTCTTCCTGTGCTGGATGAAGTAACATGCGCAACGGATGAAGAGCAAGGTAAGTATCCCATGACCAGTCATCAACATAAAATGGTCGGCTATCCCTGTTGATCTGCTTATTGTACCCGCTATAATACATCGAATCTTCAGTGATGTTGACCATTCTTTCATGACACCTGTAAAGTGCGGTGTAAAAGGATCGTCTTTGGGCCTCCGTCCCCCCTTCTATCTGGATTTGCGAAACGATCCCCGACCATGTTTGTTCAGCGCTTCTTTTCATGGTTTCAAAATCCGCCTCACTGATCTCCTTGTCATAATTTATTTTAGCCTGGGCGGCACTGACAAAACTGATCCCGTACTTGAATTCAACCGCAGACGAACCCGCAGGAAAACTGATACTCGCTTTGGTAAACTTTCCCGAAATAGAGGAAGCTCTTTTTAATTGTCCATTTTCCAGTATCCCCGGTGTTCCTGGAGTATTGAATTTCCCATACATATAGATTTTTATATCGCCATGATAGGTTTCAGTTCCTGCCATTTCTGTTCCGGAAAGAAATTGGAAGGAAGATTCTCCATCATTGTATACATTAAACAGAATGGATCTATCTTTTCCTTCAGGAAAGGTAAATCGATAATACCCGGTTTTCTTTCCAGGCGTGAACTCCGTTGTAATACCATCGCGGATAAGATAAGTTGAATAATACCACGGTCTGGTAATTTCAAGGTCATGATCCCATGGCATTCTTTGATTCCATGATTCAGGGTTCAGATTTCCATTAACAGGTTTGATTGAAAAAACTTCACCCAACCTGTGAGAAACTATAGTAAGTGGAAAGCTCGATATCTGGTCATCAAAGTAGTCTTTTCGCATCGGGTACATACGAATGAGCTCATTGGGCAATTGGACTGTGGGCCTTGTTGGCACCAGTAACTGGGGCGCATTTCCGATTGTAGGGTCGATGTAATCAAGGTTAGGACTGGTAATAACAGAATCGCTGGAAACATGTGAACAGCCCAGGCTGTTAATAACTACCAGCAGCAATAAGCAAAAATATCTCAGCATCAGAAGGTATTTTTAGACACTGACAGAAAAATGTCACAGAACTGCTAACAGTTTGGCGGCAGATCCTGTCAGAAAATGATTCAACCAGGCAGGGTCGGGCACGGCTAAATCTGGTTCTATTATAAATAATGATCAATATCCTGGATTTTTTATCCATGCTGGATTGGGTGAAAACTCAGAAACCGGAATGGGAGTTAAAAGTCCCCGTGGACGGGTAATTGTAAAAAAAGGGATGTATAAGAATTTTTTCATGCACAAGCGAAAGTTAGTTGGAAATTATATCCTATAAAGTAATAGCTACAGCCTTAACAAAGGATGTAATTATTGATTAATTGAGAAATTAAAGCCTGTAATTACCGATTAATGGAGAAATTAATTTAGGGAATACATGGAATAGAACTGTACAGCCTTTTAACGATTACATTAGGAATCAAGAAGTTGTAAAAAAGAAAAGCCCCGGGAACGAGGCCTTTGTTTTTGAAACTTGCTGTTATATGAGAAATCCACTGCTATGGATTGGTTCCTAGGACATTTTTATTTTTATATCAGTGGGATGAGCTTAAAATTATCAATGGCCAAACTGCAACATCCACACTGATTCATCATTATACGTATTATTCACTTCATCTTTCCCTGATAATCCTTCACACCATAAAAAGAGGAGGCACAGGCCAATTTAGTGTTCTATAGAGTAATTAAACATTAATAGCTTGATTAAAAAAGCATTAACTCTATTTTCCAGCTTCTGCTTCTACCCTGTCACGCAGTGCCTTAATATAGCCAACACTAAATGCCCAGTCTGCCTGTTCTCCAATTGACATGCGGGGAACGTGATCTGGAAATAACACCCCGTCATAATTCACCTTCTTCAGTGCCTTCATCAATTTATACATATTGGTATAACCGTTATCAACAAAAGTCTCCGTAAAATGCGGAAGAGGTTGGTTGATATTTCGAAAATGGACCTTCCATATCTTTTTCTGCTTTCCGAAATATTCGATCATCTCTTCTGCAGTTTTTCCCGTTGCAGTTCCACCTTCCATCCAGGAACCCACACAAAGGCATAAACCCACATTTGGGCTATTGGCAATATCCAAAGCCTTTTTATATCTTTCAAAACTGCTGAAAAGGCGAGGTACGCCAGCAATGCTGGGTAAACCAGTCGGATCATCAGGGTGTATTCCTATCCGTACATTATTTTCTTCAGCTACAGGCGCTGCCTTTTTAATGAAATAAGTCCAGTTATCCCATAATTCATCTTCAGTGAATTCCCGCCCATGAGACAGTGGAGGTCTGTATCGTGCACTGTTCCACCGGCCCCAGTGATCTCCATTTAAATCAAGTTGCCTTGCAACAGCTCCGCCACGGGTTGTTCCATTGGGAGAATCCCAGATTCCATTTCCCATATGTGCATAGGTAGTATAATGGATACCTGATTTTCCCAGGTTACGCAAATGCTTTAAATATTCTTCCACTTTTTCATCGCGGCCTGGCAGGTTAAGTACAATCTTATCCTGGTTATGAACTGCACCATTGCCCATTCCATACACAGCTATTCCATTGTCTGCATACACTTTTTTGGTTGCGGTATAAAACTCGGCATTATCATTCGGAGGATCTGTCCACACTGTAACATCCTCCAATCCCATTTGCTTATACCAGGTCATCATATCTACTGAAGCCCTGGGTCCCGCCTGGGCTTGCATAACGATCCTGATCGTTGATTTCTTTTTAGGCTGATCATACAGAATAGATTCGATCATATCCTTTTTTTCAGGATCAATTACACCAGGCACAGCAACACCCACTCCTCCAACATACATGGCTCCCAAGGCAGCTTTCTTAATAAAATCTCTACGATTGTCGTTCATAAATAATTCTTTGGATTTAAATGGGTGCATTCTGATAATTGCCCGCCTCATCTTCCACACGGTCTCGTAACGACTTGATATACCCGATGGAAAACGCCAATCCCCGGTAATTAGCGGGAGCAGCTGCTAAAGCTGTAGTTGCGGAAGGAGTAACAGCTGCAGTTGCATTATTGTTATTATTCCTGGGGGCAGGAGCTATCATTCCCGGAATATGATCTGCAATCAACACTCCATCAAAATTCACCTTCTTCAGCGCTTTCATGATCTTATACATATCAGTATAACCATTATCAACAAAAGTCTCCGTGAAATGCGGCAGCGGCTTATCAATGTTGCGGAAATGTATCTTGAATATCTTATTCTGCTTTCCAAAATAGTCAATCATTCCCAGGGCGTCTTTACCCATCTTATTGCCACCTTCCATCCAGGAGCCTACACAAAGACAAAGACCAAC
>JAJKIP010000320.1 GCA_021154405.1 Segetibacter sp.
AAAGGGAACAGGCTGACCGTGCTCATTTAGAACAATCCCTTTTATTTGAACCCCCTCATCAACTAAAAGATCGGTCATACCTTCTTTTAATGATGCATTCCCATTTCCTCTCTGGTCACCTGTTTCCGTTTGAGTTGTTTTTACAATTACCATACCCTGCGCTTTTGCCTTAAGTGAAGTCAAAAATAACGGGAGCGTAAATTGAAATAAATATTTCACCCAGGGAATTCGCTTTTGCGGAACCGGAAGGACTCTATCCAACTGGTCATCATTAAACCTTCCGCAAACTGCATCTGCCGATCTCTTTTTAAAGAATGCTACCAGCTGAGTATCCGTCATACCTGAAAAATCAATCACCTGTTTCTGGCAGACACCACAAAATTTTCCCTTCTCGTTATCGGTCATTTTATTCCAATCTTCATGACAGGGATCCGCGATATTTAATTGTAAAAATTTTCCCATGGCCAGTATTGTTTAACATAATTACCTAAACTATTCTCTTTAGGATGCATTTATTCCCGGCCGTACATAACTTTATTGAATAATTAATTCTTCAGAAAACCTTCCACCCGTTTTTTTATTTACCAGATTCACCATATACACTCCTGATGGAATGGCAGGTATTGTAAATGAGATGGCTCCCATTCCTTTCTCGATCCTGATTTCTTCCTGTTTTATTGATTGTCCCGCAAGATTAAGCAATTGAATAACATACAATCCCGTTTCAACTTTTTCAGGTTTTATAAATATTGCCGAATTAGCTCTTGCCGGATTTGAATAGATTTTAAATGATGAAAAGTGCACTGGCTTTACTTTTTTACGAACGGATCTGGAATTATATCGAACTACCATACCGCCCAGTACAAAATTTCCGGAAATGGTTCTCCATCCACTAGTCACAATTGCAGGTTGCAATTCTTTTACCTTAAGGATTATTACAATTTCTTCTTTCCCTGTTATTTGATAATCCTTAACGGAGACAACCTGTGGTTCATATCCAATACAGGAGGCCACTAGTTTCACTCCGATTGAATCAGGTACCAGGTTTATCGAAAATACACCGCTACTATCCGCTACAGTGCCTCCCATTCCTTTTTCAATATTTGCAAAAGGGATTGGTTTTCCTTCTTCATTGAGCACCTTCCCTTTGATCTGTATCTTTTGATCCAGGCGAGTAACTGAAGTAGAATAACCACCGACCAGGATAGGATTACATTTATTAATGTTGAATAGGTTAATTGACTGAACTGTCCTAACCGGCGCTTTCTTTTTTTGAGCGCTTAATTTAAATGTTGTGAGAAAAAGCGGCAACGTAAATTGAAAGAAATACCTGACCCACGGTATCCGTTTACGGGGAATAAGGATTTGTTTTTCCAATTGATCAGTATAGAACCGTCCACAGCTTGAACCGGCTATGGGTCTTTTAAAGAATGATGCGAGTTGTGCATCGGTCATTCCGGTAAAATCAACCACCTGTTTCTGGCAGGCGCCACAATACTTTCCTTTTTCTGTATCTGTCATCTTTTCCCAATCCTCATGACAGGGTTCAGCAATCGTCAGTTTTAAATGCCTGGCCATAATGAGCGTTTTGGTTATTTAATAACGAACCGGGCAATTCCAACAGGGACTTTATTTTTATCCAGGTATTGAATAAAATAGGTACCTGCCTGCCAATTCGGTTCTGACTGGATATTGAGGTCGGTTTCCCCTCTGACCTCTTTAACTAAGAGTGTGATTCCCTCAATAGAGACTACGCGTAAATAACCAAAATTGTTACCGGTAACTTTAATTGTAAAAGATTGTCCCGCTGAAGAGGGATTGGGATATACATTCACCCCATTACCTGGTTGGCAGAATAGCCGCCTTACTCTCCTCATCTACGTTACTGTTATTGCCTTTAGCGAGCAATTGAGCGTTTTCTGCCAACCTGATAAATTCTGCACGGTATCCTTCTTCATCAAATCCTTTTGCCTTTCGGGCCAAGTCAATTACATTACCAAATGTTGCCTTTGACCTGAATGGGGAGTTTCTTAACAACATACCAAACTCCGCGACGGCGGTAGCAAAACGGAAATTTTCAGAGGCACGGGTCACGGGTATCTGTTTATCCAGTACAGGATGCTCAATAAGTTTACTTACGTCTCCATCTGGTGCCTTATAACGAAACTTTACAGTAAGTATCTCATTTGTATGAGAAGAGCTGGTAACTGCATTTTTATTCTTTTGATATTTGAGATCATCAACTTTAGAAAGGAAGGTATCCTGCACACCCACCGGAATGATCTCATATAAGGCAGTTACGGTATGCCCGCTTCCCAATTCACCAGCATCCTTTTTATCATCATTAAAATCCTCTTTGGCCAGCATCCTGTTCTCATAACCGATCAAACGATAACCCTGTACTTTGGCAGGATTGAATTCCAGTTGCAGCTTCACATCTTTGGCAATTGTGAATAGCGTTCCCGCAAACTCATTAACGAGCACCTTCTTTGCCTCACTCATTCCATCTATATATGCATGGTTACCATTTCCCTTATCAGCCAGTTTCTGCATTTTGCTGTCTTTGTAATTTCCCATACCATATCCCAGCACAGTGAGAAATACACCGCTCTTCCTTTCTTCTTCAATCAGTCGCTCCATAGCATCATCACTGCTTTCGCCAATATTGAAATCACCATCCGTACATAGTATCACGCGGTTGTTCCCCTTTTTTACAAAAAATTCCTGAGCTGTTTTATAGGCTAACCGAATACCCGCTCCACCAGCAGTTGATCCGCCGGCCTGAAGATTATCGATTGCATCTTTGATCTTTGTTTTATCAGCACCACTGGTGGGAGATAATACCAAACCAGCCGCACCGGCATAGACCACCAAGGCTACCTTATCTTCTTCCCTTAACTGATCGGCCAGCATTTTCATGGAAGCTTTTACCAGAGGTAATTTATTGGGCATGTCCATTGAACCGGATACATCTACCAGGAATACAAGATTGGAAGCAGGAAGTCCGGCTACAGGTATCTTCTTCCCCTGCAAACCAATCATCACCAGTTTATGGTCTTTGTTCCATGGGGCATCCGATATTTCAGTATTGATCGAAAAACGATCCTCATTTTCAGGCTGAGGATAATCATAATGGAAATAATTGATCATTTCTTCAATTCGAACAGCACCTGCCGGTGGTAATTGACCCTGGTTCAGGTAGCGACGTACATTACTGTAAGAAGCAGCATCCACATCAATGGAAAAAGTAGAAAGAGGGTTATCAGATACTTTGAGGAACCTGTTTTCTGATATATTATCATACCCTTCAGTATTGAAGTCCTCATTTCCTTCTATAATTCGAGGTTTATTAAAATGAATGACTTTAGGAGCAATAACCTCATAATCAGCATTTCCCCTATAAGGAGTAGCGGGCCCAGAATTGGGATTACTTTTGCGCGTGGCGCTAATATCCTTCGCGCGTATCTGCGTAGTTGATCCGGTTACATCCACTTTTCTTTGTGTTCCATATCCAGTAACCACAACTTCTTTTAATTGCTGAGAAATTGCTTTCAAACTAATAGTAAGTATTGTCTTCCCCGTAAGTTTTACTTCCTGTGAGTCATATCCCACGCCTGAAAAAACAAGCACAGTGTTATTATCTTTTACAGAAATGGAGAAACTGCCATCTGTAGCCGTTACTGTTGCAGAATTAGTGCCTTTAATAGTAATAGTGACCCCAGATAGAGGATTGCCCTTCTCATCAACCACCTTTCCTGTAATAACATGAGAGTAAACAGGCCTGAAAGCCAGTATTGCCAGCATCAGCGGGATGAGCATAAAGAGTATACGTTGCATAATTCCCTTTATTAAAGGAGATGCCCCAGTTTTAGCAATTGCATAAGAATGCGTAATTTTTTTATTACTAATTTAGCCCTGTGTCCTTCCTTAAGAATATATCTCATTCAGCACTAACTGACCAGGAGCTGGTATCCCTTTACAAAAAATCGGGGGAACTTACTGCTTTAGGAGAGCTGTACCAGCGGTATATGGACCTGGTATATGGGGTATGTCTTAAATACCATAAGGAACCGGAAACTGCCAAAGATTGTGTGATGCAGATATTTGAGGAATTGGTATCAAAATTGAAAAAACATGAAGTAGAGAATTTCAGGGGTTGGCTGCACCAGGTAGCTAAAAATCATTGCCTCATGCAGTTACGGACACCACGCAATCTGAAAACGGTTGAATTCAAATCAGAACTTGTGCAAAGCGAAGAAAATGTGCATCTTAATGGCGTACTGGAAAAAGAGGAGAATTTTAAAAAACTGGAGTATTGTCTGGGTACTTTAACTCCGGAACAGCAGAGTGCCATTCGCCTATTTTACCTGGAAGGGAAATGCTATAATGAGATCACTGAGATCACAGGAATGGAATGGAACCAGGTGAGAAGTTTTATTCAAAATGGCAGAAGGAACCTGAAAATATGTATGGATAAAAAAGAAGCGATTATCCAAAGATCCAAACCGGAGTTGTGAGCGCTTCATTAAACAATCGAATTGAAAATGTCTAAGGACAGCAACATAAAATCTTATACCGCCATCGATATTGAAAAATATCACAAAGGCCTGCTTTCCCCCAGGGAAATGCATGACCTTGAAAAAGCGGCCCTGGATGACCCCTTCCTGGCAGATGCGCTGGAAGGATATTCAGTGCCTGGCATCAATGCAGCCGCTGATATTTCAGAATTAAAAAAAAGACTTTCCGATAGAACGGAGGAGAGCAGGAAGCTAATACCCCTGGCATCCCCTCCCCGCTCCTCTTTCCCCTGGTTACGTGCCGCAGCTATGCTGATCCTGGTATTGGGTGCAGGATTCCTGGTTTACCAGTTTGGTTTTAATAATGATTCATCATCTCCTCTCGCTAAATCAGAAAACAAAAATGTAGCGGAAAAGATGGATACTAATCAGTCGTCCAATACTGTAGTCTCCGACTCCCAAAAGGATGTAACTCTTTCCCAAAAGCCGGCAGCTGATTCCTCAGTATCGATTGCTCAGGGAGCTACGCAACATTTCAAAAAGGGATCTGAACAAAATACGCAGGCAAAGGCCTTCCAGGGAGATATTGTTGCAGTACCTGACACAGTTGCGCTTGCAACTGAAAAATCGAATGATAACTATTACAAGAATAAAAGCATTGCTATAGCACCTCCCCCTCCGGTAAAGCAGGATACCAGAAATGAACCTTTGGAAAAGAAACTGCAAGATGATAAATCCCCTGGTGGACAAAATCAGATTCAATTTAGAAAAGCAGCAAAAGCTGAAAGAAATAATATGGCAACAACCAGGAAACAAACGGATACATCCGTAGTCGTAAATGGCTATGCTGATATGGAAACTGCTTCTCCTCGTAGCAATGCCATTGCAAAACAATCCAATGTTGCCGCAGATGAATTAAATAACAAAAATGCCGGTCGGGCAAATGTATTCCGCGGTCAGGTAATAGATGCAGACAATAATGTAGTTCCCTTTGCCAATATCACCAACCGGGCAGACAATATCGGCACCTACACCGATGCCAAAGGCAATTTCATACTTACTTCCCCGGATTCAGTACTGAATGTACAGGTACGTTCTTTGGGTTATGAGAATAATAATTCCCAACTGAATAACCAGTTATTAAATAACCAGGTGGTAATGCAGGAAGACCGCAGCCTTAAGGAAGTAGTAGTGAGCCAAAAGAAAGTAAACAGCACGCGTTCCCGCACATCCACTATGGTCCTGGAGGAACCGGAGCCTGTTGATGGGTGGACTAACTATGATGCCTACCTTGCCAACAACCTCAATGTACCCGAAACCTGGCGGTCAAAGCAAACTGAAGGCAGTGGCGCTGTAACTCTTTCTTTTGAAGTAAACAGTAAGGG
>JAJKIP010000321.1 GCA_021154405.1 Segetibacter sp.
GGAAGCCGGATTGATAAGATCAATATCGTGCTGCAAAATCAGACAACCATTGCGAACGGATATGTATCACTCGGACCCTATCGCAGTGAATTTTATTTAAATCCAGCTACCAATAATTTCGAGTTAGGCAGTATTTCATGGCCTGATCAACTGGCTATTCATGAATACAGGCATGTTGAGCAATACAATAATTTTCATAATGGATTAAGTGAGCTGATGTATTATCTCTTTGGACAGGAAGGATATGCACTGGCAGTGAATGCGTCCATTCCCTAGTGGTTTTATGAAGGGGATGCTGTTTACAATGAAACGATCTTATCCAGACAGGGGCGGGGAAGATTGCCGCTTTTCATGAATGCCTATCCTTCATTATGGCAGGCAGGCAAGAAATATTCCTGGATGAAATTGCGCAATGGATCATTTAAGGATTATGTACCCAATCATTATAATCTCGGGTATTTACTGGTGAATTATGGTCGCGAGAAATATGGAATTGATTTTTGGGAGAAAGTAACCAGGGATGCTTCTGCCTTCAAAGGATTGTTCTATCCATTTCAGAAAGCGATAAAGAAATATGCGGGAGTGGAATATGAAACTTTCCGCAATCAGGCATTCGCATATTATAAAGCGAAAATACCACTGGCAAAACCGGAAACGATGACCAGCAATATTTTCCGGGTTAATCAGAAAGTATTGACCAGCTATTCCTTTCCCTATGCATTGGAAAAAGGATTTTTGCTTTACCAGCAAAACGCTACTAACAGGCGGCCCACCTTCTTCATCAGGGATAGCATTGGCGGCACTTATCCTTTGCGTATCAGGGATATTTCCATTGATGAGCAATTCTCCTATCGCAATGGGAAGCTTGTTTACGCTGCATATGAAAATGATCCGCGCTGGTTATGGAGAGATTATAGTGTGATCAAGGTACTTGATATTAATAGCGGAAGACAAAAAACAATAACACATCGCAGCAAATATTTTACCCCAGATATTTCTGCAAGTGGTGCAAAGATTGCAGCCGTGCAGATCGCCACGGATGGAAAAAGTGAACTGCATATACTTGATGCAGCAAATGGGGAAGTAAAGGCCAGGATCCGGTCAGTTGATGTGAGTCTCTTTACTGATCCGAAATTTATTACGGAAGATTCGCTGGTAACTGCGGTGCGATTGACTGATGGTAAAATGGCGCTGGCTACAGTGAGCCTGACTTCGGGAGCAGTAGTGCGACTTACGCCTCCTTCCTTTAATGTAGTGGGATATCCATCTGTTGACCACAATAAGGTTTATTTCACTGCTTCTTATGGCGGGAATGATGATCTTTTTGCGATTAATTTAGGCGATACGGTGATCTATAGGGTGAGCAGAGGGCCTCTCGGTCGTTATTTTGTAAATGCAGCGGAAGGAAAATTAACCTGGTCCGTATTTACCGCCGATGGATACCAGTTACAGCAGAAAGCAATTGATGAGCTGAGTTTTGTTCCAGTTCCTTACGAAGTTGTGGCCAATACCAGTTTGTACAGTCCGGTGAGCCATTCAGGTGAAATTGAATCCATCGTTCCGGGTAATTTGTCTTTGAGGCAATTCCCTGTTAGCCCGTACCGCAAGGGAACCAGGCTGTTTAATTTTCACAGCTGGCGTCCTTATTATGAAGATCCGGAATTTACTTTTTCACTTTACGGAGAGAATGTGCTGAATACACTGCAAACGCAGGTGTATTATTTATATAATGAAAATGAGAAAACCCATGCAGCAGGCGCAAGTATGGTTTATGGAGGCTGGTTCCCTTATATAAGTCTGGGTGCGCAATATACGTTTGACAGAAGCCAGTCGCTCAATGCTAATTCTACCAAAGTTAGACATTGGAATCAATTGGATACAAGAGTAGGATTGAGCATTCCGCTTACCTGGACGAAAGGAAAAATGAACAATGGTTTTAATGCAGGTACCAATTTTGTTTACCGGCAGGATTTTTATAAAAACGATTCTATTGGCGACAGGAAGTTCAGTTATCTCCATCATTATATAACCTGGCAACAGCAGGTAGAAATGGCAACGCAGCATATCTATCCGAGGCTGGGATATAGTTTAACGGGAGAGTATCGTTATGGCCTGGGTACATATAAAACCTGGCAGAGCTTTGGAAGGGTAAGGATATATCTGCCGGGGTTTCTTCCCAATCACAGCCTTGTTGTTGATGGCGCATTCCAGGAAACGGATACGGTTTATGCATTATTTGGAAGCAGGATGCCGTATTCGAGGGGATATAATGCCGCCTATTTCTCAAGGATGTGGAGGGCTTCTTTCAATTATCATTTTCCTTTATTCTATCCTGATTGGGGATTTGGGAATATTTTATATTTCCAGCGTATCCGCGCGAATGGTTTCTATGATATGACGCGAGTGTTTTCCAATAACAAGCGATTATCGGCTGATCAGCGGAGTGTTGGAGGTGAAATATTTTTCGATACCAAATGGTGGAATCAATATGAGCTTTCCTTTGGAGTGCGCATGAGTTATTTGCTGGACCGGGATTTCTTTACAGGGCAAAGCAGGACACCCATTTGGGAGTTCATAATGCCGGTGAGTATTATTCCAAGGTAATCGACTTTACAGGGAGGCCAGGCTTTCCTGAATCGCTTTAATTTTTTCCTCAGCATCGGCCTTCTTTTTGCGCTCACTGTCTACCACTTCCGGTTTGGCATTATTGACAAAGCGTTCATTGCCGAGTTTTTTCTGAACTGATACAAGAAATCCTTTGAGGTAATCCAGATCTTTCAGTAGTTGTTCCTTCTGGGAAGCAGTATCCAGTTCCATAGCAGTCTGGATATAGAATTTATCTTTTTGTATTACAATATTAATTGTATTGGGAACTGCATCGGTAACATAATTGATGGCATCTGCATTTATCTGTTTGGCCAGTATCTGCTCAATAGGTTTATAGGTGGCAGGATGTCCGGATTGAATATGCAGTTGAATTACTTCCTTCGGTTTAACCTGGTTTTTGTTACGGGCATCACGGATTCCAGTGATGGTTTCTTTTAGCAGTAATGCATTTTGTAATATAGACTTATCAGGAGTGGTAACAGGAGGAAACTGTTTTACGGTGATATCGTCCTCCCGATCCTTCAATCCATGATAGATCTCTTCAGTAATAAATGGAAGGAAAGGGTGAAGCAGTTGCATTAGCTGTTCAAAAAAATCAACAGTCTTTTCATACACCGTTTTATCGATGGGCTGTTCATATCCGGGCTTGATCCATTCCAGGTACCAGCTGCAGAAATCATCCCATATCAGGGAGTATAAGGTCTTCAGGGCTTCACTAAGTTTGAAGTCTTTGAACTGATCATCCAGTTGTGTCCTTACTTCTGCCAAACGGCTTTCAAACCATTTTACGGCAAACTGGCTGCCATCAGCAGGTACATTAGATGATTGTCTTCCTTCCCACATCTTAACCAGCTTCAGTGCATTCCACATTTTATTAATGAAGAAGCGGCCCTGTTCATTACCAGCCTGGTCCCACATCAGATCATTTCCGGCAGGAGAGGAGATCATAATTCCAAAGCGAACTGCATCGGCTCCTTCATCCTCTATCATCTGAAGGAGATCAGGTGAGTTGCCCAACTGCTTGCTCATTTTGCGACCGATCTTATCACGAACTATGCCGGTAAAATAAACATCACTGAAAGGTTTTTCCTTCTTGTATTCAAACCCTGCCATTATCATACGTGCTACCCAGAAGAAGATGATCTCCGGAGCCGTTACGAGTGTATTGGTAGGATAATAATAATTTACATCGGGATTATCTGGTTTGCTTAATCCATCAAATACTTCAAAAGGCCAAAGCCAGGAGGAGAACCAGGTATCCAGGCAATCCTCGTCTTGTTTCAGTGTTGGATTACTAACGCCAAACTGGGTTGCAAACTCCTTCTTTGCATCAGCCTCTGTTGCAGCCACTACAAATCTTCCTTCTCCATCATACCAGGCGGGAATACGCTGGCCCCACCATAACTGGCGACTGATACACCAATCTTTTATATTCTCCATCCAGTGGCGATAGAGATTTTTGAATTTTGCAGGATAGAAATTGATATCATCATCTGCTACTGCTTTTAAGGCAGGGCCTGAGATCTTTTTCATATCCACCCACCACTGAAGACTGAGACGGGGCTCAACTACCACATCGGTTCTTTCGCTATGACCCACTTCGCTGGTATAATCTTCAGTTTTAACCAGCAGTTCTTTTGCTTCCAGTTCTTTTACTACTTTCTTGCGTGCCTCAAAGCGATCTTCTCCAACAAATATCTGTGCATCGGCATTGAGGGTGCCGTCTTCATTGAGAATATCAACTACTTCCAGGTTATGTTTTTGGCCTAACTGGTAATCGTTCATATCATGAGCCGGTGTTACTTTCAAAGCACCGGTACCAAAATCCATCGATACATAATCATCAGTGATGATGGGAATGCGGCGATTGATCATCGGCACAAAAGCATATTTTCCGTGCAGGTGCAGGTAACGCTCATCTTTAGGATGCACGCAGATAGCAGTATCACCCATGATGGTTTCAGGGCGAACTGTTGCGATAGTCAGGAAATCGGTTGTTGGTTTGCCTGCATGATCTGAAATGAAATACTTTATATAATAAAGCTTCTGTTGAGTTTCTTTACGGATCACTTCTTCATCACTGAGAGCGGTCTTTGCACGTACATCCCAGTTGATCATTCGTTTACCGCGATAGATATAGCCTTTATGGTAGAGGTCGATAAAAACATTGATTACCGATTCATAATAATCGGGATCCATGGTAAAAGTAGTACGGTTCCAGTCGGGGCTGCATCCCAGTTTTCTTAATTGCTGCAGGATAATACCACCATATTTTTCTTTCCATTCCCAGGCGTAGCGAAGGAACTCATCACGGGAGAGGGAACTTTTGCTGATCCCTTTTTCGCGCAGCATTTGGACCACTTTGGCTTCGGTAGCAATGGAAGCGTGATCAGTGCCGGGTACCCAGCACGCGTTCTTACCCTGCATGCGTGCGCGACGGATCAGGATATCCTGAATGGAATTGTTAAGCGCATGGCCCATGTGCAACACGCCGGTTACATTGGGTGGAGGCATTACAATAGTATAAGGCTCCCGGTTA
>JAJKIP010000322.1 GCA_021154405.1 Segetibacter sp.
GAGAGATCTCCGCCCATAGCAAGTAGTCCATCGGGTTCAGCCAATGAAGGAGGAGGAAAAATGAGTTCATTATCTAATGCGAAAAGGGGCATAACTGCAGGGGGAGGTAATGAAGAAATTGGAGTTCTAAAGCAGTTAATGCAGGGGTTACTCAGCTATCACTTCAACGGTAGCGCCGATGCCTCTTTCAGTGATGGCGTCACACATTGGTTTGAGTTCCTCGTATGAGCCTTCTTTAACAGCATATTTACCCTGGAAATGGATGATATAGGAGCATTGCTCGGCTTGTTCCTGGCTATGACCGCATACCTGGATAAGGGTTTCGATGACATGTTCAAATGTATTTACCTCATCGTTCCAAACGACCAGGGAGCAGGGTTCCTCATGACCTGTCATCACGTCTACCTCGTTCCGGCTGTCTGTTGATACATTTGATTTGATCGATCCCATACTGTAAAAATAAAAAAATACCTGATTTTACGAAAACGTAAATGTACTGCTAAAGAAATATTTCAAATGGTGGGCCAGATTTTTGGGTAATATCGGACGTTTGAGGGAGAAAGTGAAATGGTTAGGGAAGAGGTTGAGGATCAAGGGGTTTTAAGGAGGCATTAATTTTCTAACCTCATTAGTTTATAGATATGCGCACCAGGTAGAAACCATATATTCCCTTTTCAATTATTGCTGAAATGATTAAACCAGAAGGAATATCATAATGAGACTCATTATCAGAAATTCGAAAATATCGTCGATACTCATCCTCGTAATAGCTATCCAGATCACCGACTACTTTCAAGCCATCTCTGATCTTCTCATACCAGCTAATGGCATCTTCGGCACTCCAAAATTGGAGATTTACCTCAAAGTTACTTATGCCAATATTGGAATTAGCAACGCTATCAGGAAATACAGAAGTATAAACTTTGAATTCTGCTGATGTGAGATTTGAGTCGACAAATGGATGCGATTCAAAAAAACAAGAATGGGCAATAGTTATTGGCTTTGAAAAATGCTCTCTTGTATTGACAGTCCAGGTTGTACCAGGGTCTGGCTTTTGTAATAAACTGGGGGCGTAGGTGGCCATAAATTTCTCAATGCTTGAATCAGGGTGCTTGGAAAAAGCGTTGAGGAAAATTTTATTAACGTATCCTGCAAACGACGATTGTCCTGACATGTTGGTAAAATTTGTAAGAAAAAGGAATGCCAAAAGACCCGGTCCTTTTATATATTTCAATTTCTTTTTCACTAGTATCATGAAGTTACTAATTTTCTAGAAGCCAAGAGGACGCGCTTGAATTTAGCAAAAGAAATGGTATTATGGTTAAAAGGGACATTGAAGCGTACACTATTATATGAAATGGTTTATACTTTAGGATTTGCATATTCAATTAACTTGTTTTCAAATGCTTTTTTTACAATGGTTTCAAATGGAGCTATGGTGCTTGTGTTTAATCGAGTGATCACATTAATTGTTTACGCCGTTGTTGGTGTTGCCCGTCTTATCTGGATCGATTTCGAATTTAAATTAAGCAAGAGGGCGCCAACAACGAATCTATTGGAAAACTTGTTTATATTATTTTAATGCTCTTTTGATAAACAAATATTCAATAATAATAAGTAGAAATGCCCCGATTCCTATTATAGAATAGATATTGATATCATGATTTTCGATATCCAATTTCACACTAATAATTAATAACAACCATCCTATAAATAATGCTGATAGGGCGACTTTATTAAAAAACTTTGACTTGTTTAATAGCAATACTATGAGCAAAAAGACTAATAATAATTCAAAGGTTATCTGAATAAGGTTTGATAGGGTATCGAATCCTGCATAATAAAAGGTGCGAGCACATTTAAAATAATGATAGCACAGCACTTCTCTGGCGTCAAAATACACAAGCCGCAGTACGAAAAAAATTAAATAATAAATAGCTATTCTTGCCATATCTAAAATGGATCAAAAAGTAATTTTTCCACTAAGTAATTGAAGATATTATTATTGTTTATTTCCATAAACCAACAAAGGCGTAGGTAAATTCAAGAGTTAACGGATCAGGGTAACGGATCCTTTTCTCCTGATATGATTTCCTTTATCGTCAATGCCTTCTGCCATCCAAACAAATACTCCGGTTTGTTCTGTGATATGATTCAGGGTACCATCCCAACCTTTTGAAGGATCAGTAGTATAAAAGACTTGGTTACCCCAGCGATTATAAACGATAAAATAATTGAATTTCTTTATGCCTACCGGAACTACTTTCAGCAGATCATTCTTCCCATCAGTACCTGGTGTAAAAGCGTTGGGAACATATATCTCAGGACCTCTATAAACTTTAATATTTATTTCATCTGAACCTTCACAACCTGCAGGAGTAAAAGCGCTGACCACGTATTTGATATTCTGATCAAGCGTGGCAATTGGAGATTTTGTGTGATAATCATTGAGTCCATATGGCGGCGACCACACATAATTTGTGAAACCGCTATTGTTTACATCAAGAGCAAGCAATTGAAAGGGCTGATTCATAATAATGGCAGTGTCATTACCAGCAAAGAGCTTTGGGGGAGGGGTAACGGTTATGGTTACTTTCGCGTCAGTTAATGAATGGCAACCTTTATTATCTATTACGTGAACAGAATAAGTTATGGTGGATGTAGCCCGGACAACAATTGGTGTGGGGCTATGGATGTTATCAAGAAAGCTGGAGGGGTTCCAGGTATAAGTTTGGCCACCAGATCCGGTTAACTGAGCATTTTGGCCATAGCAGATCGTTGTAGGCTGCCCGGCATCCGCAACAGGAGCTTTATCAACATTTACGATTACCTGTTCCCTTCCTGTACAGGCACCGAGTGATACGGTTACAGTATAGATGGTTGTTGCATTAGGAGAAGCTACAGGACTAGAGATTCCCGGATTATTCAATCCCGCAGCAGGCGTCCAGCTAAAACCAGTTCCGTTGGTGTTGAATGTTAGTTGGCTGCTCTTTCCTTCGCAAATATTTACAGGTAATATAGGGTCAATTCTCAGATTATTATTGAGGGCTATGGTCACGCTGCCTGTGGCTGTGCATCCATTAGCGTCTTTTACAATGCAGGTATGATTACCGGAACCTTTACCTGTAAACATTGCATTGGAGATAAATGCTCCTCCATCAATATTGTAGGTGAATGGAGCTGTTCCACCGGTAGCATTAAGAGTTATTGTAGCATCATTATTTAGGCAGGAAGCGCTAGTTGAATGAACGATTAATTGAGGTCCGCCGATATTGTTAATGATGGCAGTGGTAGTCCGTACGGTTGCGTTGGCATCTTTAAGCGAGACTATATAATTAGCCGCAGGAAGGCCCGCAAATACATTGTTAGTTTGGAAATTGATCCCATCAATAGAAAACAAATACGGAGCCGTTCCATTGACACCGGTAGCGGTAATGGTACCATTGGAAGAACCGCATGTGCTATTGGTTACGGCTGCTGTGACCAGTGGGCAATTGCTAATTACAGTCGCATTTATTGCGTGAGAATATCCCTGGTTATCCTTTACGGTAATAATATAGTTATTGGCGGGCAGATTGGTAAAAGTATTACTGGTTTGAAAATTAATTCCATCCAGTGAATAAGTATACGGACCAAACCCATTGCCATTAGTAATATTGATTGTAATACTGCCATTGCCATTTCCACAGGTCTCCGGAGTGATAACAGGAGTGAGGATTGGACAGTTGACAACTATGGCCACGGTAGTACTAGCGCCGCAACCATTGGCATCTTTCACCCAGATACTATAGGGTCCTGAAACGATATTATTGAATACATTACCAGGCTGGTAGTTAATGCCATCAATGCTGTATGTTAAAGGATGCGTGCCACCGGTACCAGTAATTGTGATTACGCCGTCATTATTTGCACAGGAGGTGGGAGAGGCATTAACCCCGATGCTGGGTGAAGGTGCATCGGTGATAGTAACATTAGTTGTGGCAGATGCTTCAGTAAAATCTTTTACGGTGATAATATAATTGGCAGCGCCAAGGCCTGTAAAAATATTGCTTCCCTGGAAATTAATACCGTTGATAGAATATTGGTAAGGGGCGGTACCGTTGGCTGCGGTAGCAGTGATGGTACCATTCATATTGCCGCAGACTACATTGGTGTGAGTGGCTGTTACAATTAAACAGGAAGTTCTTATGGTGATGTTGGTAGTACCAGTATGATTTGTAGCATCCCTGACAGTAATGGTATAATTGCCTGCAGTGAGCCCATTGAATAAATTACTATTTTGAAAATTAGTTCCATCAATAGAATATTGGAATGGAGCAGTTCCTTTTGTTGGTGTGGCGGTAATGGAACCGTCATTTCTGGCACAGGATTCATTGGTACCGGTTAGGGAAACCTGCGGACACTCATCGGGAATTTCCACGGTACCATAATAATGGACGCCAAAACGATCCTGTATAGTGAAATTGTAAAATCCTGCTGCCAGATTAGAGAACGTGTTTGAGGTTTGGTAATTAGCCCCATCCATGGTGTAGGTGTAAGGAGGGCTATCACCAGTAACACTCAGAGTAAAGGATCCATTGTTTTGGCCGCAAGCTGCACGAATTGGGGTAAGGGAAATATCGGGACTGCACATTTTAACAATGGAAGAACAATTTACGCGGACCTTTCCTGCAGGATCCTTAAAATATAAATTATATACTCCGGGAGCAAGATTAAGGAATTCAGGGTTGGTTTGATAATTTATGCCATCCAAAGAATAGGTATAAGGGCCACCAAGTCTTGTTGTGATAATAAAACTTCCATCATTACCGCAAACAATATTGGCATTTTGAACCATTATATATTGTGGATCTCCGTAGCAAAGTTGCGGTTTAAGGTCCAGGCCGGTAGGGAGTCCCGAATAATCTTCCGTTTGTATACATCCATTCGCATCCCTTACAAATATTGTTACTGCACCTGCGGTTAGATTATTGAATGTGGGGCTCGTCTGCCAATTAGCCCTGTCTAAACTAAATTCATAAGGAGGCACACCGTTATCTGCAACAAGTGTAATAGAACCATC
>JAJKIP010000323.1 GCA_021154405.1 Segetibacter sp.
AAGGCAATCATTCCTGTAAAGCAGTCAGGTAATTTTTATAAGATCGTACTGGAGATGCCGGGAAATTACCTGAACCGTTGGGTGATCCGGTAATCAGATTAAATTGATAATGGTAGCACATTGATTAAATAACCTTATAATCTTAAACGTATGGCTAATTTTCAATTAACACCGCACCAGATTGCAGATTATCATCGTGATGGATACCTGATTGTGAAAAATTTCCTATCTGCAGCAGAGACAGATAAATTGTACAGGATTGCAACGGAAGATGATACTATGAGGAAGCATGCATTTGATCTGAATGACCAGACTGGTAAGAAAACAAAACTATCTCTTTGGTATACTCCGGGCAATGATAGTTATGGCTTGCTCACCAGGAGCCGGCGAATGGTAGATTCCGCGAACCTGTTGATGGATGGAGAAGCACCAGTATGTCATTTTCACAGCAAGCTCATGCAAAAAGAACCTAAAGTAGGTGGAGCATGGGAATGGCATCAGGATTATGGCTACTGGTATAAAAACGAATTCCTGTTCCCTGACCAGATGATATCGATTATGATCGCTATTACTGAAGCCAATAAAGCAAATGGATGTTTGCAGGTTATCAGGGGTACTCATAAAATGGGAAGGATCGAACATGGATTTTCAGGTGAGCAGGTAGGCGCTGCCCAGCATTATGTTGATCTGGCACTTAAAACCATGGAACATATATATGTGGAGTTGAATGCAGGAGATGCGCTTTTTTTCCATAGCAATCTGCTTCATCGTTCGGAAGCCAATACTTCAGAAAAACCAAGATGGTCATTGATCTCCTGTTATAACCGTGCCAGCAATCTGCCTTATAACGAGCCTTCAGGTAGTAGCACCGTTCCGCTGGAAACTGTTCCCGATGAAGCCATGATGGCCTGGCAGGGTGAAGGATTGGGTGAAGGTTCCAATTTCCTGTTAAAAGAAAAGGATGAGGCACTTAAATAATCGGTAAAATAAAATTCAGACTTGAGGCTTTTGCCGAAAACCATATAACCGTATTAAAAAAATAAAAAATACCTAAATGACAAATGAATAGATTCCTGCTTAAAGCAATTTTGGTACTGACTGTGTTAGTATCCTGCCTTTCCGCTATTTCTCAACAGAAGACCTATTGTAATCCGGTGAATATTGATTACGGATATACACCCATACCTAATTTTAGCGAATGGGGTCGCCATCGTGCAACAGCCGATCCCGTGATCGTTAATTATAAAGGAGATTATTATTTATTCAGTACTAACCAGTGGGGCTACTGGTGGAGCAATGATATGCTGAACTGGAAATTTGTTTCCCGAAAATTCCTTAGACCGTGGAATGACGCTTATGATGAACTCTGCGCTCCTGCAATTGGAATTATTGGTGACACCATGCTGGTTTTCGGTTCAACTTATACAAAAAATTTCTCCATCTGGATGAGCACCAATCCCAAAGGAAACGACTGGAAACCATTGGTGGATTCATTTTATATCGGCGGTTGGGACCCGGCCTTTTTTACGGATGACGATGGGAAATTCTATATGTACAATGGTAGTAGCAACCGCTACCCGATCTATGGAGTGGAATTGGATCGTAAAACCATGCAGCCATTGGGTACAAGAGTAGAGATAACCATGCTTGAATCCTGGCGCTATGGCTGGCAACGCTTTGGTGAATACATGGATGATACTTTCCTGGATCCATTTATTGAAGGCGCCTGGATGACGAAACATAATGGGAAATATTATATACAATATGGAGCACCAGGTACTGAGTTCAGTGGTTATGCAGATGGAGTGGCTGTTGGTCCGGACCCGCTTGGTAATTTTCAGCACCAGAGTGATCCCATGAGTTTCAAACCAGGTGGTTATGCCCGGGGTGCAGGCCATGGTTCAACCTTCCAGGACAATTATAAGAACTACTGGCATATATCAACCATCTCCATTTCAGTGAAGAATAATTTTGAAAGAAGGGTTGGGATATGGCCGGCAGGTTTTGATAAGGATGATGTAATGTTTTGTAATACTTCCTTTGGAGATTACCCGCATTTTCTTCCATCAGCCCAGGCAGCTCCAGCCAGTTATAATCCTCCAGCCGGCGGTAATGGCGCATTTACAGGATGGATGCTATTGAATTACAAAAAGCCAGTGCAGGTTTCTTCTACATTGGGAGCTTACTCAGCCAATAATGCGGTGGATGAAAGCATCAAGACTTACTGGAGTGCAGCAACAGACAACAAAGGTGAATGGATCCAGACTGATCTGGGAAATGTATCTACAGTAAATGCCGTGCAAATTAATTATGCTGATCAGGACGTCAGCTTCCCAAAGGAAATAGATACTATTTTCCTTGGTAAAACAATTGGGCTCTATCACCAATACAGGGTTTATTACTCTTTAGATGGGAAGAAATGGACCATGCTGGCTGATAAAACCAATAACAAAACCGATGTTCCACATGATTATATTGAATTGGGCAGTCCTGTTCGTGCACGCTATATTAAACTGGAGAATATACACATGCCTGCCGGGAAGTTTGCCATAAGTGGCCTGCGCATATTCGGAAATGGAAATGGCGCCAAACCCGGTCCTGTTGAACAACTAATTGTTTTACGTACAGAAAAGGATCCCAGGAGTGCCTGGATTAAATGGAAACCGGTTGATAACGCTTATGCCTACAATATTTATTTCGGCACGGCTCCAGATAAACTTTACAACTGTATTATGGTACACGATGCCAATGAATACTACTATAAAGGAATGGATAAATTCAAGACCTATTACTTTTCTATCGAATCCATTAATGAAAATGGAGTGTCTGAAAGAAGTCAGGTACAGGAAGTAAAACAGGCAGGTAACCAATGATATTCTAATTTTCAAAATATAAGAACATATGCGATTAAAACTCTCTATTCTCTTCTTGCTGATCTCCGCTACCCTCTTTGCCCAAAACACTAAACCAGCTTTCTGGGATGATATACAGGCTTTCAAAAAGCAGGATAGCGCTCATTTTCCAGCAAAAGGACAAATTCTGTTTACCGGAAGCTCTTCCTTTACTTACTGGAAAGATGTAAATGAATATTTCCCAGGATATAATATCATTAACCGGGGATTTGGTGGATCTACGCTGCCAGACCTGATCCGCTATACACAGGATGTCGTTTATCCTTATCAGCCCAGACAGATTGTGATCTATTGTGGAGAGAATGATTTTGCGGCAAGTGATACAGTTTCAGTGAACACGGTGGTAAACCGCTTCAAAACCTTATTTGCCTTAATACGTAAAAAATACAAAAACGTTCCGCTTGCTTATGTTTCCATGAAACCAAGCCCCAGTCGCGCCCACCTTATGCCCAAGTACAAAGAAGCGAACGAACAGATCAAAGCCTTCCTTGCAAAGCAGAAGAAGACAGATTTTATAGATGTATACAGCAGGATGCTGAAGCCGGATGGTACACCTATGGATGATATATTCCGCGAAGACAAATTACATATGACAGCTAAAGGCTATGCAATCTGGCAGAAGATCATGGAACCATATTTAAAAAAATAAAATCACAGCTATGAAAAGAATATGGGTGATCACCCTGTTTTTATTTTCCTTAACCGTACAATCGCAAACTGCCAGTGATGCTAAATCCGATAGTTATCGGATGAAAGCCTTCGTCGACGCATTGATGAAGAAAATGACCCTTGAAGAAAAGATCGGGCAGTTGAACCTTCCTGGTTCCGGTGATATTGTAACTGGCCAGGCGAGCAATTCAGATATCGCAAAAAAAATAAAAGAAGGCAAAGTAGGCGGCCTGTTCAATATTAAATCTGTTGCAAAGATCAGGGATGTGCAGAAAGTAGCGGTTGAACAAAGCCGGTTAAAGATCCCGCTCATTTTTGGAATGGATGTGATCCATGGTTATGAAACAGTTTTTCCTATTCCATTAGCTCTTTCCTGCACCTGGGATATGCAGGCCATTGAACGCAGCGCAAGGATAGCTGCGCAGGAAGCCAGTGCAGATGGCATCTGCTGGACGTTTTCTCCCATGGTGGATATTGCCCGTGATCCACGATGGGGGCGTATTGCAGAAGGTAATGGTGAAGATGCTTACCTCGGTTCTCAAATTGCCAAAGCAATGGTGAGAGGATATCAGGGTACTGATCTGTCAAAGAACAATACCATTATGGCCTGTACCAAACACTATGCTTTATATGGTGCTGCAGAAGCAGGAAGGGATTACAATACAGTAGACATGAGCCATCAACGCATGTACAATGATTATTTTCCTCCATTCAAAGCGGCAGTAGAAGCAGGGGCCGGAAGTTTTATGGCCAGTTTCAATGAAATTGATGGAGTGCCTGCTACTGGCAATAAATGGCTTTTAACTGATGTGTTACGCAAGCAATGGGGCTTTAAAGGGTTTGTGGTAACCGACTATACGGGTATTAATGAAATGATAGAACATGGAATCGGCGATCTTCAAACCGCATCTGCAAGGGCATTGATGGCAGGTATTGATATGGATATGGTGGGTGAGGGTATCCTGACTACAACGCCTAAATCATTGAAGGAAGGAATAGTAACGCTACAGCGAATTGATGAGGCCTGTCGTAAAATACTGGAGGCAAAATACAAACTGGGTCTATTTGATGATCCTTATCGCTATTGTGATGACAAAAGGGCAAAGACCGAAATATTTACTGCTGACAATCGCAAGGAAGCTCGCAACATTGCTTCCCAAAGCTTTGTATTGCTAAAGAACCAGGGTAATATATTACCACTAAAGAAAGGCGGGACCATTGCGTTGATTGGTCCTCTGGCAGACAATAAACAAAATATGCCTGGTACCTGGAGCGTAGCTGCCAATTTTGAAAATGCCACCTCATTATTGACCGGTTTGAAAGAAGTAGGGGGTAATAATGTAAAGATCCTTACTGCACGAGGTTCCAACCTGGATTATGATAGTTTATTTGAAGATAGAGCAGGGATGTTTGGAAAATCATTGCATCGTGATTCACGGCCTCCATCCGTAATGGTACAGGAAGCTGTGGATATTGCCAACCAGGCTGATGTTATTGTTTTAGCAGTTGGTGAATCTGCTGAAATGACTGGGGAAAGCAGCAGCCGCAGCAATATTGAAATTCCTGCTGCTCAAAAATCACTGATCAATTCTATATTGAGAACTGGAAAACCTGTTGTGCTGGTAGTATTTACAGGCCGGCCACTCACTTTGCAATGGGAACAGGATAATGTACCAGCTATTTTAAATGTCTGGTTTGGCGGATCAGAAGCAGGTTATGCGATTGCTGATGTATTATTTGGCGATGTAAACCCTTCTGGCAAACTCACTACTACCTTCCCTCAGAATGTCGGACAGATCCCGCTTTATTATAATCATAAGAATACCGGCCGCCCCCTTCAGGGACAATGGTTTCAGAAATTCCGTTCCAATTATCTGGATGTTTCCAATGATCCCGTTTACCCATTCGGGTTTGGCTTAAGCTATACCCAGTTCTCATATGGTGATCTTAAACTCAGCAGCAGCTCTCTCAAAGGAAATCAAACCCTGAAAGCCAGCATTGATGTAACCAATTCTGGAACAAGAGATGGAAAGGAAATAGTGCAATTATATATCCGTGATAAGGTAGGAAGCACAACAAGACCTGTTAAAGAGCTGAAAGGATTCCAGAAAGTGGAATTGAAGGCTGGAGAAACAAAAAACATCAGTTTCAATATTACACCGGAAGATCTCAGGTTCTATAACTATAATCTGAAATATGATTGGGAACCTGGTGAATTTGTGATCATGATCGGTGGGAATTCCCGTGATGTCAAAAGTGGTTCAGTTACCTGGAGCAAATAATAATGTTCATCAATTTTTTAAATACCAACTAAAGATGAAAAAGACCGGATTTGGCTTTCTTGCAATTTTCCTTTTGGCCTGTTCTGAAAATAAAGAGAAAACGGCCGATACTTCTACAAATGATAAGAAGATTTATTCCCCAGATGGAAAAAAAGTAAAAGTTTACACAACTGCTGATACAGCAAATTATCGCCTGACACTTACCGACAGCGCACTTCATTTCGCTGAATTTGGTCAGCCAAAAGAAACCCAGATCTGTGTATTTGTGGATCCGGATAAACAATTCCAGTCGTACATGGGCGTAGGAGCTGCATTAACAGACGCCTCAGCAGAAGTATTTGCCAAATTACCTAAGGCAAAACAGGATGAAGTGTTGCAGGCTTATTTTGATCCGCAGAAAGGAATTGGCTATACTATTGCCCGTACCAATATCCATAGTTGTGATTTCAGCAGTGCCAGCTATACCTATGTTACCGATAATGATAAGGACCTGAAATCATTTTCGATCGATCATGATAAGCAGTTCCGCATTCCTTTTATTAAACAATGTATTGCTGCTGCAGGAGGAAAACTTACGCTTTATGCCAGCCCCTGGAGCCCACCCGGCTGGATGAAGGATAATAATGATATGCTCCATGGAGGAAAGCTGAAACCCGATTATTACCAGAGCTGGGCTAACTATTATACAAAATTTATCAAGGCGTATGAGCAGGAAGGAATTCCAATCTGGGGGATTACGGTTCAAAATGAACCGATGGCTACGCAACGCTGGGAATCCTGTATCTATTCTGCAGAGGAAGAAAGAGATTTTCTCAAAAACTTCCTTGGGCCCACTATGGAGAAGGAAGGACTGGGCAGCAGGAAGATCATTATCTGGGATCACAACAGGGATCTGTTGTTTCAGCGTGCCAGCACTTTACTGGATGATCCTGCGGCAGCTAAATATGCCTGGGGTATTGGCTTTCACTGGTATGAGAACTGGAGTGGCGGCACCCATATGTTTGAGAACGTAAAAAGAGTAAATGAGGCATACCCGGATAAACCGCTTCTTTTCACGGAAGGTTGTGCCGAAAACTTTAATCCTGCACGTTATAAAGCTTGGGCGCTGGGTGAGAAATATGGACTGAATATGATCAATGATTTTAATAATGGAATGACTGGGTTTACCGACTGGAATATATTGCTGGATGAGCAAGGAGGTCCTAATCATGTACAGAATTTCTGTTTTGCGCCGGTTCACGGAAATACCAAAACTGGTGAACTTATTTATACCAATGCCTATTATTATATCGGGCATTTTTCAAAATTCATAAAGCCAGGTGCCAAAAGGATTGCAAGTGCAGCAAGCCGTAGTCAGTTGCTCACTACTGCATTTCTCAATGAAGATGGAACTGTAGCTGTGATTGTCATGAACCAGGGCGATATCAAGTCGCCATTTTACTGTTGGATAAAAGGCAAGGCAGTGGAAGCTACGGCACTGCCGCACTCTATTATGACCCTGGTGTTCTAGTAGTATCTGTTATCGCATTGCTTTTAAAAACCTGAAATGAAGATCATTATTAATGAATCTTATGAGGATATGTCTCGGGCAGCGGCAAATGAAATACTGCAACTGTTACAACCGCTGCCGTCCCCATTGATCTGTATTGCATCTGGCGATACGCCGGGAGGGCTATATAAGGAAATGGTGGATCAGGTTAACAAAAAACGCATAAACACCGGTGAATGGAATTATGTGGGCCTGGATGAATGGATGGGCATGAATGGATATGTGGAAGGAAGTTGCCGGTATTATATTGATCAGCAGTTATTCGATCCTTTGAATGTGCCTATAAAACGAATTGCTTTTTTTGATGGTACGGCGAGTGATCCCGAACATGAATGTGAAAGAGTGGAGCGGTTTATAGAGGCGCATAAGAAGATTGATATAGCTATTCTGGGATTGGGAATGAATGGGCATATTGGGATGAATGAACCTGGTACCTCCACTTCTCTTCGCTCACATGTGTCCAAACTGGATCCACAAACGCAGGAGGTGGGACAAAAATATTTTAAGTCTCAAACGCCACTTACGAAAGGATTAACGTTAGGGATGGCAACAATACTTGAAGCAAAAGATATTTTCCTGTTGATAAGTGGAGCTAAAAAAGCAACGATTGCAAGGAAAATGATTACAGAAGAAATATCAGAGCAATTGCCCTGTACCCTGCTGCGCAATCATCCGGGCTTAAAAATTTACCTGGATAAGGAAGCGGCAGCTCAATTACCATCTGACAACCAGCAATGAAGGAGCAAACTGTGATAGGGATTGATTTGGGAGGCACCAATATACGTGCTGGCCTGGTAAGGAATGGGCAGATCGATAAACTGGTTTCAACACTTGTGCCAGCTGGTGGTCAGGTACAGCATGTATTGGATGAATTATTTTTTTTGGCAGATAAGATAATGGGAGAAGAGGTAAAAGGTATCGGCATTGGAGTTCCCGTTCTGGTTGACCCCGATACTGGAGTTGTATTTGACGTGATCAATATCCCTGCCTGGCAGGAAGTGCCTTTGCAGCAATTGATGGAGAAAAGATATCATTTGCCGGTGATGATCAATAATGATGCGAATTGTTTTGCGCTGGGCGAGTATCGTTTTGGAAAAGGAAGGGACCAGAAAAATATGGTGGGACTTACCATCGGAACTGGCCTTGGCGCGGGAATTATCCTGAATGGCCAATTGTATTCCGGTATGAATGGTGCAGCTGGAGAATTTGGAATGATTCCCTACCTTGATAAATACATAGAATACTATGCAAGTGGGCAGTTCTTTCAAAACTGCTATGGATTGGATGGAAGCGTAGTATACCAACAGGCATTGAATGGGGAAGAAAAAGGGATCCGGCTGTACCAGGAGTTCGGCAGGCACCTTGGTAATGCGATCAAGACTATTCTTTATGCCCTGGATTTGGAATGCATTGTGCTGGGTGGATCGGTAAGGCATGCATTCCCGTATTTTTCAGCGGCAATGTGGGAACAGATTAAAACATTAGCATTTAGCAGAACTGTAAAGCAGTTAAAAATAGAAATATCAGACCTGGAAAATAGTGCCATACTCGGTGCAGCCGGCCTGGTACTATAATCCCGATAGCTATCGGGACTAACAAAATAAAACATATAAAATGCCAGATGATTCCCTGCATGTTAATACAAAAGGTGTTCAGCAGAACAGCTATGATGCCATTGTGATTGGATCCGGGATAAGTGGTGGATGGGCGGCTAAAGAACTTTGTGAGTCAGGATTAAAGACCCTTGTACTGGAGAGAGGTCGCAATGTTGTACACAATAAAGATTATCCAACTGCCAACAAAGCGCCCTGGGAGTTTGAACATCGCGGACAGATGCCGCGTGATTTTATATCGGCCAATCCATTGATCACAAAGGCAGCAGGTTTTGGAGAAGACACAGCACATTTTTTCATTAAGGATAATGACCATCCTTATGTGCAGGAAAAACCGTTCAATTGGGTGAGAGGTTACCAGGTAGGTGGTAAATCATTGATCTGGGGAAGAGCCTGTCAGCGCTGGAGCCCGTTTGAGTTTACTTCTCCTGAACGATTGGGATATGGAATGAGTTGGCCAATTGGGTATGAGGAGATAGCTCCCTGGTATTCACACGTTGAAAAATTCATTGGAGTATGTGGAAATAAAGATGGAGTTGAATCCATGCCGGATGGAGAGTTTCTTCCTCCCTTTGATATGAATTGCATGGAGCAACACATGAAGCAATCGATCAAGGATAATTTCGGCAGAGATATGGTACAGGGCAGATGGGCACATGTTACACAACCATCGGAACTGCACCTGAAAACCGGAAGAGGAAGATGTCAGTCCCGGAATTTATGTATGCGTGGTTGTCCATTCGGAGCGTATTTCAGTTCGGTTTCTTCAACTATTCCCTGGGCGCAGCAAACTGGTAATTTAACGATAAGGCCGTTCTCAGTAGTTCATTCAATAATATATGATGAAAAGAAAAGCAAGGCAGTTGGTGTAAGAGTGATTGATACAAACACCCGGGAAGCCACTGAATATTTTTCCCGGATCATATTTGTGAACGCTTCTGCATTAAACAGCAACCTGGTATTGTTACATTCTACTTCTTCCAGGTTTCCCAATGGATTGGGTAATGATTCAGGATTACTGGGCAAGTA
>JAJKIP010000324.1 GCA_021154405.1 Segetibacter sp.
CCATTGTCTTTCCTGCGCAATTCCAGGATCACACCACTTGTATCGGTCCCTCTTCCTACTGAATCAAAGGCCTCTTTGAACCGACGCATTGCATCTGGTGTGTTGGGAATGAACATTTTGCCATAGGTCACAGGCACATCTTCCGGCTTTATGCCGAGTATTCGCATGGCTGCCCTGTTGGCCTTGATGAATTTGGAATCCAGTCCCTCATGCACATAGGCAATGGGAGCTTCTTCAAACAGATCACGAAAACGTTCTTCACTTTCCTTTAATAATGCTTCCAGGTTTGCATTGGCGATCTTCAGTTTTTCTTCCGCCCTCATTCTTTCCAGCTCTGCTCCTGCCCGTGCAGCAAAGATCTTAAGGATGGCGGTCTGGTTTTTTTCTGAAGTTACCGGGTTTGGATCAATGACAAGGATATGACCGATGATCTCACCGCTTTTTGTGCTGTATATAGGAACACCTACTGCTGATTCAATTCCTGCTTCTTTAGGATATTTTTCCTGGACACCGGCAGGCATGAAAAAATCTTTTCCTTCCATAATGATCTCGCAGGGGATACCTGCAGTCTCATATTCTATATTATCCAGGATCTTTTCCCCATCTACATAGCACAGTGTGCGTAGCCTTGTTTTTTCTTCATTGGCACATTCGGTAATCAGGGCATACCGCATGGTCAACGTCATGGTAATATGTTTGGCTAACTCCTTTAAAAAATCTTCACCCACCAATCCGGAAGTAGCTTCAGAAACGGTACGCAAAATCTCTTCATCATAGTTCCTTTTGCGGATGTCACGCACAATTGAACACGAATATTCACGGCCATCAAAGACCATGAAATTTTGTGTGATCTCAATATCAATAATAGATTGATCCTTGTGTTTGAATTTGGCATCAAAGACCACCTTCTTATTTTCGCGGAGGCGGTTCCATACAAATTCCCAGTTTGGCTGCTGCACGCTGGCATTCACATCAAACACATGCATTTTCCGGAGTTCATCCTTTGCGTAACCGGAGAGAAGTCTTGCGGCATCATTTACCTCCAGAATATAGCCATCCTGATCTATCCAAAAAACGGCTTCACGCAAATGATCGAGCGTAAAAGCATAGAACTCATTTTCTTTTAAATGCCCCTGAAGAATATCATTTTCCGGTAAGACCATGTTCGGCTGCTGAATGTGTAAAAATACAACGGTAATTTAAGAAGGAAATATAATATATAGGGCTGGTTTTTTATGTCAGGCAGCAGACAAAGCTGAAAATATCAGAAAGGCTTTCTTCTTAACTTTGTGTTATGGGAGTGTTACGACAGATAGCTGAATACCTGTATCTTAAAAAGAAAGACCCATCTCGCCCCAAAAGCAAATGGATCGGGTATATGCATGGTATAAATCGGATTAGCCTCCTGGTCTTTATTCTTTGTTTGATTATCCTGGCGATTAAGTTGTTGAGGTAGTAATAAGCGTCAACGCTGGGCTTTCAGAAAATTCAGGATGGAAGCAGCAGCTTTAGCTGAAGCATTTCCACCCTCACCCAATAATTCTTTCAATTCTTTATAATCCTGCTTCAGTGTATTGATCCTGTTTGGATCAAACAGCAATTCTTTTAATTCTTTAGTAAGATTCTTTGGTGTGAGTTCATCCTGGATCAATTCATGAACCACCAGTCTGAACATGATCAGGTTAACGAGGGAAATATATTTTACCTTGATTACCCGCTTTGCGATCTGGTAGGAGATAGAGGAACCTTTATAACAAACTACTTCCGGAACGCCAAACAATGCAGTTTCCAGCGTAGCAGTACCTGATGTAACAAGCGCTGCATTGGCTTTCAGTAGCAGATCATAGGTTTGATTGGCTACATGAGAAACATTGGAATAATCTTTCAGCAGGTCATTGTAGAACGCGTCTTCAACAGCAGGAGCTTTGGCAACAATGAATTTATGTTCAGGAAATTCTTTGCTTACTTCCAGCATGATCGGAAGTTTTTTGAGTATCTCCTGTTTGCGGCTTCCTGGAAGAAGCGCAATTGTGAAAGGAGCCTGCGTGGAGGGTTGAGTGGCAGAATTATTTGCCTTGAACTCATCAATTACCTGTACAAGCGGATGCCCAACATATTCTACTTTCCAGTTCCACCTGTTCTTGAAATAATCTTTTTCAAATGGAAGGATGACCAGCATTTTATCAATGCATTCCTTCATCATCTTAACCCTGTTCTCTTTCCATGCCCAAACCTGGGGACTGATATAAAAGATCACTTTCAGGCCCTGCTCTTTGGCCCATTTGGCGATCCTTAAATTGAAACCGGGATAATCAATAAGGACGAGGGCATCTGGTTGATACGTGAGTATATCCTGCTTGCAGAATTTGAGATTGCGCAGTATGGTCCCGAGGTTCATGAGCACTTCAGTAAAGCCCATGAATGCAAGATCACGATAGTGTTTTACCAGTTCACCGCCGGCTGCCTGCATTTTATCACCGCCCCAGCAACGAATGGAAGAAGAAGTATCCAGTTTCTTCAGCTCTATGATAAGATTACTGCCATGCAAATCACCTGATGCTTCGCCTGCAATGATGTAATATTTCATGTGGAGGTGATTTGATCCGCCGAAGGCGGATCAAAACGCTTAGTTAACTAATTTCAAAACCAATATTCCTATCCCATAAATAACCGTAATAAGAAAAATTCCCTTGGCTGTCTTATCGCGATTGGTATTTACATAGAGCGTGAAGAAAACAACATTCACCAGTAATGAGAGGGAGCCAATGGAAGTGATGAGTTTGTTGTTATTAAAGAAATCATCTATGAAATTCCCAAAGGAAGTTGACGAATACTTTGAAAAATAGATGATGACAAGACCCAGGATTGGACCCAGGAGGCCCAGGACGATGCCCAGACGGAGGTTATCTTTTTTAAAGAACATTATTTCCAGAGTTTTTCAAGTTTGGCTTTGAGATCGTAATGGGTAAGATCGAATTGTACCGGTACTACACTTACATAACCATTTGCCAGCGCCCAGACATCAGTATCTTTTCCTTTATCAAAATTGACGAATTCTCCGGTGAGCCAGTAATATTTCCTCCCATGTGGATCAAGTCTTTCCATAAAATCTTCTTCGTATTTGGCGTAGGCCTGTCTGCAAACCATTATTCCCTTTAAATGATCGGGGGGAAGGGGAGGGAAATTTACATTCAGCACAGTATGTTTATCCTGCGGTGTTTCCAGCATTTTCTTCACAATGATGCGTGCATACTTGCGGGCACCACTAAAATCAGCTTCAATACTGTAGTCCAGCAAAGAAAATCCGGCAGAAGGAATGCTTTCAATAGCGGCTTCCACTGCGGCCGACATGGTACCTGAATAGATCACATTGATGCTATGGTTGGCTCCGTGGTTGATGCCACTAAGACAGAGATCGGGTTTGCGATGCAGGATCTTGTCCACCGCCAGTTTCACACAATCTACGGGAGTACCCGTGCAGGAATAAGCTTCTATATCGCCAAATACATTTACTTTTTGCAAACGGAGAGGATGCCCAATGGTGATGGCATGACCCATGCCGGATTGAGGTTTATCTGGTGCAACAACTATGATCTTCCCCAGATCTTTAACCGCTTCTACCAGGTTCATGATACCGGGTGCCATTATCCCGTCATCATTGGTGATGAGAATAACAGGTCTTTCTTCGGCCGGTTTTGTATTTCCGGAATTTTTCTTTTTGGGGGTGGCCTTTACGGTTTTCCGGACAGGTTTTTTTTTTGCCATAGAAAGGGCAAAAATGCCGATAATTTTTGATGTTTTAAATTCATATTTAGAAGATTATGGGTAAAAAATCCATTAAATTTTTGAAAAACCAAATAAATTAGTAATTTGCCCTAAAATAGTTAGCGAACATGGCAGTTTCCAATCAAAATCTGAAATACCTGCGCAAACTAAGGGGCTGGACACAGGAAGAATTTGCGCAAAAACTCCGAATCAAGCGTTCCCTTCTCGGCGCTTATGAAGAAGAAAGGGCTGAACCCCGTATTGATGTGCTGGAAGTAGTCTGTGATATCTTCAAACTCACACTGGATGATCTTCTCAGGAAGGACCTGAGTGACAGCAAGGCCAATTATATCGCCAGGCGCCGTGCAATCAAACTGGCCAGCGGCCGTTCTGACATTCCCTTTGTACCGGTTAAAGCCGCAGCAGGCTATCTTGCCGGCTATGCAGATCCTGAGTTTGTAGATGAACTGAATACATTCACGCTGCCTATGTTGTCCGGTGGTAATTACAGGGCATTTGAGATCATCGGTGATTCCATGTTACCTACACCCAGTGGATCAGTGATCGTAGGCGAGAAAGTAGACAATGTTGATGAAGTAAAGAATAATACAGCCTGCATTGTGGTTTCTCGCAATGAAGGAATTGTCTATAAGCGCATACAGAAAAACGGCAGGGCAAAGAATAAACTCACATTGTCCAGTGATAACCCTGTTTATCATCCCTATACCGTCAATACAGAAGATGTTTTGGAAATGTGGCAGGCACAAATGGTTCTGTCAAAAGCCAACCAGCAGCAGCGTTGGGACGTGGGCCAGCTGACAAATATTGTAAGTGACCTTCAGGAACAGGTAATTTCCCTTAGGAAAAAGATGAGTTAAGGCGGGTTCTTTTCGTTAAAAAATTAGTGGCGGGCATCTTTCAGTCCTTCAGTGCAGTCTTATATATTTGTGAGACACTATATGCACGTGAGGAAAATTTTCTGGACCTGCCTGCTTATGCTGGATTGTGTAGTTGTATTTTCCCAGGCAAGGGCAATACAGGCTACCAAGGTGCATCAACCCCCGGTTATTGACGGAAAACTGGAGGATGAAGGGTGGAAACTATCTCCTGTTGCCAGCAATTTCATACAAAATTTCCCTACTTACGGTTCACCAGCTTCCCAACGCACTGAAGTAAGAGTGCTTTATGATAATGACGCCATGTATGTTGGCGCTTATCTCTACGATGACCCTTCACTGATTCGCAAACAGATAACTGCACGGGATGAAGAGCAGCAAAAAGACCTGGATTTCTTCTCTGTTTTCATAGATACCTATAGCGACCAGCAAAATGGTTTCCAGTTCCTGGTCACATCCTCCAATGTGCAAACGGATGCACGTATAGCTCCTAATCAGACATTGAGTATTGGAGAATATGGGGATAAGACCTGGGACGCTGTCTGGGATAGCAAGGTCAGTACGGTTGCAGATGGCTGGATAGTGGAAATAAAGATTCCCTATATCTCTCTGCGGTTTTCAAGAAAATCAGTTCAGGACTGGGGTATCCAGTTCCTTCGTTCTGTTAGGAGAAATAATGAATTCACCTTCTGGAACCCTGTTGATCCGAATGTAAATGGTTTTGTAAACCAGTTTGGAGTATTAAAAGAGTTGACCGATATAAAACCTCCTCTGCGTTTAAGCCTTTTTCCGTACGTATCCAGCGGATTGCGCAGCACACCAGAGCCTGATGGAACCTACCATGATGAAGTACTGGCCAGCGGAGGAATGGATGTGAAATATGGCATCAATGAAAGCTTTACGCTGGATGCCACCCTTATTCCGGATTTTGGTCAGGTGGTTTCAGATAATGTGGTCAATAATCTCACTCCTTATGAAGTGAAGTTTGATGAATTCCGTCCCTTCTTTACAGAAGGTACCGATATATTCAATAAATCAGGGTTATTCTATTCCCGTCGAATTGGTGCAACTCCATCAGGGTATAGAGAAGTAATCGATCTTGCGAATAATGACCCTAATATTGACATAGTTAAGAATCCTTCCCGCACCATGCTATACAACGCCCTCAAATTTTCGGGACGCACGCATAGCAAACTGGGAATTGGTGTGCTCAATGCGATAGGAGCACCCATGTATGCAACCATCCGCGACAAGACCAGTAATGAAGAATCCAGGATAAGAACAGAACCGCTGACGAATTATAATATTGTAGTGATTGATCAGGCGTTGCAGGGACGTTCCTATATTACTTTTACAAATACCAATGTGCTTCGTCGGGGTATTCAACGGGATGCCAATGTAACCGGACTTGATTTCAGCTTTTACGATAAGAAGAACCGATATAATCTCCGTGGATACGGCCACTATAGCAAGGTATTTTCCACTAATCCTTATGACGGATATAATACCCAGCTAAGGTTTGGCAAGGTGAGCGGGAAGATCCAATGGTATTTACAGAACATCCTGCGCTCACAGAATTACGATCCAACTGATCTTGGCTTTTTACAAACAGCTAACCAGAATGTGAATTCCGCATACTTCAGTTATAACCAATTCACACCAACACGTAGTTTCCTGAGCTATACCTATAGTCTGAATCTTCAATACAGCCGCTTATACAAACCAAATGCATTTAATCAATTTGTTGCGCAATTGACGGGGACCTGGATATTAAAGAATTTCTGGGATGTGAATCTTACCGCCAATTACTACCCTGACCAGCATGATTTTTTTGTGCTGGGTCGCCCTTACGATAAATATGCCCGCCGTCCACAATATGGCGCGCTGGGAGTTTATGGCAGTACCGATAGCCGGAAGAGATTATTTCTTAATTATAACCTGCTGTTTGCTGATTTCTTCAGGAATCCTGAAAAGGATTATTACATCATTGAGGGCGGGGTACGATACCGTTTCAGTAATAAATTCTCGCTGGAACTTTCTCACCGGTATGAGACAGAAACAGATTATATAATTTCTGCAGGTCGTGATGCATTGGGCCAGCCAAGGATTGCCTTTGTTGATTTTAAAGATGTCACTTCCATTCTCTCGGGCATATATAATTTCACGCCCCGGATCAATCTCACCATGCGTTTGCGCCATTACTGGAGTCATGTCCCGATCAAGAGAATTGCTTATGTTGATGATAAAGGGTTGCCAGTTGATCCGCCTAATTATCTGACTAATTCAATAGATAATGTAAACTTCTTCAATACGGATGCTTTCTTTACCTGGGACTTCCGGTACGGAAGCAGACTGATCGTTGGTTACAAGAACTGGCTGGGTGAAGATGAGACCATCGATGGAAACCGTTACAAATATTATTTCTCCAACCTGGATCAAACCATTGGCCTCAAACATGGCAATGAGCTAACCATCAGGTTTATTTATTTCCTCGATTATAACCAGTTAAGAAAAAACAGGCACTAAGTTTTGTGAAGCGGTATAATTTCCCGTTCAGCTATTGCAAACACCTTATCGCCTTTTTCGGCATCAATCTTATAACCTCCTGTAAAGCGACTGAAAGCGGGTAATATACAATACTCGTTATTGAAATAGAAACAGGGAAACGCCAGCGACTGCCTTCCTTTGCCCCTAATACAGATGACAGGATGAACGTGACCGGAGAATATAAATTGAGAACCCTCTGGCATCACTTCCGAGTCAGTTATATCGTGTATAAATGCAAATTTTTCTATAACCAGTGGGTCATTGTGTACGGTAATATCAGCTTCTTTATACCATGCATTGTCCAGGATATCATGATTTCCCCTGGCTAGATGGACATCAAGTGCAGAAAAATCTTTACGCCATTTGCGGAATAGGTCCAGTTCCCGATTGACAATACTATGTGTGAGGTCTCCAACTATCACCAGTTTCTCTGCTTTGAAAAAGAGAACCTGCGCCAGCAGGCGATGCAAATCATCCTTATAAACAGATTGAGGAATATTGATGCCTGACCTGCGAAAATGTCCTGTTTTGCCCGCATGCAGATCTGCTACAATCAGGGTGCGCTTATCTTCCCAAAATAATGTTCTTTCAGCGCTCAGAATAAAATGTTCCTCGTTTATTATATGAGACAGGAGCTGGGTCATAGGCCTGCAAATGTAAAACGCCAAAGCCAATTATTCATTCTCGAGTTGTAGTTGCATTTTGCGCACCCTGTCTTCCAGTTTTTCAGAAGAAAGATCTTCACGAAGGCTGTCAACCTTAATGGGGAAGCAGAAAGGAGTTAATCGTTCAGGGAAGGTGAGTATGATCTTTGACTGCTGGATGCGGTGAAGCATATCCCGTAATCGTACTTCCTCCATTTGCTGGTCCAGCACTTCCTGGTAGGCTTGTCGCATTAAGACATGCCCCGGCTCATATTCACTAAAAACATTAAATAATAGTGAAGCTGATGCCTGCAGGTGTCTTGCTTTTTTCTTTTCTCCGGGGAATCCCTGGAAAACCAATCCACCGATAACAGCAATATCACGGAATTTGCGGCGAGCCATTTCCGTTGAATTTACGCTCCGCTGAATATCCAGCAGCAGGTTATCCGCAGTAAATAATTCATATACATTCGTGTCATCCAGTGGTACCGGCTGATCACTAAGCAATTCAAAGCCATAATCATTCATTGCAAAGGAAAATGTGATGGGCCTGATGCGACTGATACGATAAGCAAGTATGGCCGCCATAGCTTCATGTACCAGCCTTCCTTCAAAAGGATAAACGAAAAGATGAAAACCGTCTTTAGTCTCAATCTGTTCAATCAGTAATTCATTCTGTTTGGGAACAACCGACAATTTCTCCTGCAGGGCAAATAAAGGCTCCAGCACTTCCAGTTCTATTTCGGGTGCTGCACCGGAATGAATCAATTGCTGACGGCTGAAGGATTTTCTATCAAATGTTTCCCTCAATTTCCTTCCGAGGTTAGCGGATAATGGCATACGCCCACCCTGCCAGCTGGGCACAATGGATTTCTTTTTATTACTTTTCCTTACATAGGCTGTCATGTCCTTTATCATCACAAATTCCAGGTTCCTGCCAGCAAGCGTAAAAACATCACCCGGCTCACGCCGGGAAATAAACCATTCTTCAATGACACCTATATATCCACCACTCATGAATTTAACCTTCATCATTGACTCACTCACAATGGTGCCGATATGCAGCCGATGACGCATGGCAAGACGCCTGCTTTTTATTTTATAGATACC